>DASSOY010000001.1 GCA_035700025.1 Bacillales bacterium
AAGGTCGGTTCGAAAGTAGCCAAACAGCTGCTGGACGAAGGAGCGCATTTATATGTATCCGATATTAGCCGGGAAGCGATCGATCGCGTAAAAACTTACGCGGAAACAACGCAAGGAACCGTGGTCGTTCTGGAAGGGGACGCCATTTACGGCGCTGACGCTGATGTCTTTGTCCCATGCGCGCTCGGCGGCGTCATCAATGATGAATCAATCGAGCGATTGCGAGTGAAAGCCGTCGCTGGATCGGCGAACAACCAACTGCTTGACGAGGTTCACGGGGACAAGCTTCGAGAAAAAGGCATTTTGTATGCGCCCGATTATATCGTCAACAGCGGAGGACTGATTCAAGTCGCCGATGAACTGCATCCGCACGGCCCAAGTAAGGAACGGGTCATGCGAAAGACGAGAGCGATTTACGATACGCTGATCAGCATCTTCCGAACCGCCGAATCTCACGGAATTTCGACGAGCGCGGCGGCCGATCACTTCGTCGAAGAACGAATCGCCACAAGGATGAAACGCAACAGTTTTTTCACGCATCATCAACGTCCGAAATGGAATTTGCGCAATTAAGCGAGGGGGAAAAACCGTGAAGGATGAAAGTTTTTTTCCGATTCAGCAAATCGTCAACGGCGAAGGAAAGCTCGTTGAGAAGTCTTTCGAAGGATCGTTGACCGACGAACTCGTCAAGGTCATGTATGAAAAGATGCTTCGTGCCCGATTGTTTGACCGCAAAGGTGTCAATTTGCAGCGCCAAGGACGCATTGGCACATACGTGCCGTTCGAAGGTCAGGAAGCCGCGCAAATCGGCAGTGCTTCCGCGCTTGAGGAAGGCGATTGGATGTTTCCGACCTACCGTGATCATGGAGCGACGATGACGTACGGTCAATCGTTAAGCCGCATTTTCCTGTATTGGAAAGGACGCTATGAAGGCGGCGTACCACCGGAAGGAAAACACATTTTTCCGCCGGCCGTGCCGATTGCATCGCAACTTCTGCATGCGACCGGGGCGGCATGGGCCGAAAAGAAAAAAGGTTCCGATCGTGCGGCGATCGTGTACTTTGGCGACGGAGCGACTTCCGAAGGCGATTTTCATGAGGGCATGAATTTCGCAAGTGTGTTCGATGTACCGGTCGTCTTTTTCAACCAAAACAACGGTTTCGCGATCAGCGTACCGATGAGCCGGCAAATGAAATCGAAGACGATCGCACAGAAGGCACTCGCCTATGATATGGAAAGTGTGCGTGTCGACGGAAATGACGTATTCGCGGTATATTTCGAAACGAAGAAGGCGCTTGAGCGGGCGCGTCAAGGAAACGGTCCGACGCTTATCGAAGCGGTTACGTGGCGTTACGGCGCGCATACGACATCGGACGATCCGTCCAAGTATCGGGACAATGACAAAGAAAACGAAGTACGCAGGGAAAAGGCCGATCCGCTGCTGCGGGTCGAACGGTATATGAAAGCGAACGGAATCGCCGACGACGGTTGGTTCAACAACCTCGAGAAGGCGTTAGCTGAAGAAATCGAAAAAGCCGTTTCCGACATGGAGTCGTATCCGAACGTCGACGTGAATGATTTGTTTGATCACGTGTTCGAGCATCCGACTTGGACGATCGAACAGCAGAAGCAGACGTATCTTGCAGCCAAAGGAGGGAAAGACGAATGACGACGACAGTGAAGACGAAGAAGCTTTCGCTCGTCCAAGCGGTAACCGACGGATTGCGCACAATGCTGGCCGAACACGAAGACGTCGTTTTGCTTGGTCAAGATATCGGAAAAAACGGCGGTGTCTTCCGTGCAACGGAAGGATTGTTCGAGCAATTCGGCGAAGATCGCGTGATTGATACGCCGCTTGCCGAGTCGGGGATGATTGGGACTTCCATTGGATTGGCCATGAACGGGTTTCGTCCCGTGGTTGAGATGCAATTTTTCGGTTTTATTTATCCCGGTTTTAACCAGCTTGTTACGCATGCAACACGCATTCGCGCACGGACGCTCGGTCGTTATCACGTGCCCATGGTCATTCGCGCCCCTTACGGCGCCGGCGTACGCGCACCCGAAATTCATTCAGACAGCATGGAAGCGTTGTTTACTCACGTGCCGGGGTTGAAGGTTGTCGTTCCTTCGAATCCTTATGACGCAAAAGGGCTTCTGATTGCTGCGATTGAGGACCCCGATCCGGTCTTGTTTCTTGAGCCGATGAAAGTGTATCGTGCCGGACGCGCAGAGGTGCCCGAAACCAAATATACCGTCGAAATCGGCAAAGCGGAAAAGCTTTCTGAGGGGGAAGATGTTACGGTTCTTGCCTGGGGAGCGATGGTGCCGACGATGAAAAAAGCGGCGAAAAACGCTGAGAAAGCGCTTGGCATTTCGTGTGACGTGATCGATGTGCGCACGTTGTACCCGTTAGACAAGGAGACGATTTCCGAATCGGTGCAAAAAACCGGTCGCGTCGTCATCGTGCATGAAGCTCACGAGACTGGCGGGGTTTCGGGTGAAATCGCCTCATTGATCAACGATACGTCGTTTTTGTATTTGCGTTCTCCGATTGCGCGCGTCACCGGTTTCGATACGCCGGTGCCTGTGTTCTCGTTGGAAAACGACTATTTGCCGAACGAACAAAAAATCGAACGAGCGATTGAAAAAGTCGTTCGGTTTTGACGGGGAGGGAATGCTGGTGAAAGAAGTTAAGCTTCACGACATCGGGGAAGGCATGACGGAGGCAGAAATTCTTCGCTTTTTCGTTCAAGTCGGCGACGAGGTAAAGGTGGATCAGCCGCTCGTTGAGGTACAAACGGATAAAATGACGGCCGAACTTCCGTCCCCTGCAGCCGGCACGGTGAAGGAAATTTTGGCGGAAACCGGTGACGTAGTGGAAGTGGGCGAAACGTTGTTGACGTTGGAAAGGGTTGGCGGCGAGGAAGCGCGTGAGGACAAAGAAGAGGCATTCGTCGGCAGTGCTGACGAACCGGCTGGGAACGAGAGGACGAAGTCGAAGACGAACACGATGAGGATCCCGCGGACAAAACGCGTACTTGCCGCTCCGTATACACGCAAACTCGCACGCGACAACAATGTAGACATTGAACAACTCACAGGAACGGGACCTGCCGGTCGGGTCACAGATGAAGACGTGATGTCGTTCGTTTCGAAAAAGGAAGCGTCAAGCCGTCAAGTTGATGAGCCGGCCGATTCCGATCGCAAATTCGCGGCTGCGGCAGGAGTGGCGGAGGAGATTCCGTTCCGCGGCCGCAGGAAAGCGATTGCCAAGAAAATGGCGCAATCGGTATACACGATTCCGCACGTGACCCATTTTGACGAAGCGGACGTGACCGACTTGCTCGCTGTCAAGGCGTCGTTGAAAGGTTCAAAACCGGAAAAGAACGCTTCCGCGGCGGCATTTTTTATTAAAGCTTTGCAGCTTGCACTTGCCGAGTTTCCGATCTTTAACGCCAAACTCGATGAAGAAAACGAAGTCATCCGTCTCGAAAAGGGTGTTCATATCGGGCTCGCGACCGATACTGAAGAAGGTTTAATCGTCCCGGTGCTGCGCGATGTGGAACGCAAATCGATTCTCGACATTCATCATGAAATGAAAGAATTGACGCTGAAAGCGAAGGAAAATCGGTTGGCGGCATCGGAAATGACGGGGAGCACGTTCACGATCAGCAATGTCGGGCCGCTCGGAAGTACCGGTGCGACACCGATTATCAATTATCCGGAAGTGGCGTTGATGGCGTTCCACAAGACGAAAAAGATGCCAGTCGTTCGCGGTGAAAACGATGAAATTGCGATTCGCAAAATGATGAACGTGTCGATGACGTTCGATCATAGAGTCGCTGACGGGGCGAAAGCGGTGGCCTTCACAAACCGGTTCATCGAATATGTGGAAAATCCGAATTTGTTGCTCGTGGAGTTGGTGTAAATGGTTGTCGGAGAAATAGCAACGGAACGCGAACTCGTCATTATCGGCGGAGGTCCTGGCGGATATAACGCGGCCATTCGAGCGGCACAGCTCGGTTTGGAAGTCACCCTAATCGAGAAAGGGAATCTCGGCGGCGTATGCTTGAATGAAGGATGCATCCCGTCGAAAGTGTTCACGCATGCGGCAGAGAAAATGTCCGAAGTTTCTCATCTGCAGGAACTGGGTCTCGGTACAGAGAGTTCTTTGATCGACATCAACCAGCTGCAAGATTATAAAACGAAAACGGTAGCCGCGTTGACGAAAGGCGTTCAAAGTCTGTTGAAGCAAAACGGCGTTGAGGTGGTCGAAGGTACGGCTTCGTTTCTTTCGTCCGACCGAATCGCGGTAGAGAACAAAGACCGTTTCGAAGTGTATCGTTTCGAAAAAGCGATTGTTGCTGCCGGCAGCCGGCCGTTGGAAGAATACAACGGCATTGCTTTTGACGGAAAACGCGTCTTCGATCCGATTTCCATTTATAAGGCGGCAACGGTCCCTGATACGTTGACCGTGTACGGTTGCGACTATTTGGCGCTTGAAGCGGCATTCAGCTACAACGCATTCGGATCAAAAGTTTCGCTTATCCTCGGCGACGGCAGAGACGATTTTTCATTCGACACTTCCATTAACCGAGAATTGAAAAGACTGATGAAAAAAGCGAAGATCAAATGCTACACCTCTTGTTCGGTGGAACGGATCGACGCGGATGATGAAAAGACGCAAGTGCGTTTAACAAACAAAAAAGGTGAGCCGGAAACAGTGGTTTCCGAGGCCTTGATGATCAGCGCCGGTGTTCAACCGAATTTAGAAATGCTCGGGCTTGATCGGGCGGGCGTCGAGTTCGTCGAAAGCGAATACATTCCGGTTGATGACGTTTGTCGGACGAACGTCGAGACGATTTATGCGGTCGGAGACGTCACGGACGGTCCGGCACTCGCGGTGAAGGCAATCAAGCAAGGAAAAGCAGCCGCCGAAGCCTGTGCTGGCTTCAACAGTGAGGTCGATCTAGCGTTCACGCCGATTGTCGTTCGTACGGTTCCCCCGGTCGTTTCCGTCGGTCTGACCGAACGGGATGCCGAAGAGCAAGGATTTGACGTGCATGTCGGACAATTCCCGTTAGGCGGGAACGGTTTTGCGGCGGTCATCGGCAAAAAAGACGGATTTGTCAAAGTGATCAGCGACAAGAAAACGGACCGGCTGCTCGGGTTTCATGCGATCGGAACGGGGGCTGCAGAGCTAGTGAGCATGGGAACGCTCGCGCTGGAAACGGTCGCGAGAGATGAAGATCTCACATTTCCACTCTATCCGCATCCGAGTTTAAATGAGGCATGGATGGAAGCCGTAGAAGCCTTGAAAGGAAAGGCGGTTCATGCAGCGCCTGCTAAATAATGTGAATTCTTTGATTTGGTGAAGATCCGTATTATAAAATAAAAAAAACGACGACGGCCGGGAAACCGGCCTTTGTTGCCTTCATTTATTTACATAGTACTGTGCAGGAGACCATCGATTTTGCAAGGAGAGTTGACCAGTGACAGACAAAGACCGAATTGTAGTAACAGGATTAGGTGCCGTTTCGCCTCACGGCGTCGGCATGAAACGGTTTTGGGACGGTTTGTTGAACCATGAATCCGGGGTGCGGCAAACGCAAGATCCGGTCATTTCCTCAGTGGCGCCGGTCGTTGCTGACATTCCGGATTTTGAGGCGACCGAATTCATGTCGAAGAAATTGGTGAAAGACACGGCGAGATTCAGCCACATGGCCGTCGTTGCTGCTTCTGAAGCGGTTCGCGACGCCGGTGTGGCTATTGACGGCGGTGAAAACTGGAACGCTGGCACCGATAACGAACGTACCGGCATTTTCATCGGGACGAGCTTTGGCTCGATCCGCGACATGGACGATGCTTCGACCGAGCTCGCACTCGGAAAAGCGAACCGCGCCGAACCGCGACTCGTGTCGAAATCAATTCCGAATGCCGCCGCGTGCACGCTCGCCATTCGCTACGGCGTGCAAGGTCCGGTACTGACGTACACGACGGCATGCGCTTCTTCCGCCAATTCGATCGGCGAAGCGGCGATGTGGCTGCGCAGCGGCCAAATCGACATCGCGATTGCCGGCGGGACGGACTGCTTGTTTTCGTCGACGTTGCTGAATGGCCTGAAAGCTTCCGGTGCCCTTGCCGTGAATGGTCCGGACGACCATTCCCGTTGGTCGCGGCCGTTTGATACCGAGCGGTTAGGCATGGTGATGGGCGAAGGTGCCGCCATTCTCGTCCTCGAGCCGCTCGACCGCGCGAAAGCACGCGGTGCACACATTTACGCGGAACTT
>DASSOY010000002.1 GCA_035700025.1 Bacillales bacterium
TTTGCCGTCGACGGCAAATCTTGCGAATTCGCCTTCAAAAGTATCCGCTTCCTTGCTGATGACAACGATTCGGTTATGGAATTCATCGCTGTCCGCGATGAATTCCGCTCCTTTAACGCCTATGGGAAGCGTATAAATCGGCCATCCTTTTCTCACTTTCGCGATTTTGTCCACCTTGCGTTCACTGATAACCCGATTCGGCAACAGGGTAACCGCATCCGCTTCCAACCAGCCGGCGTGCCGTCCGTTTCGATGGACTTTGTAATAACGCTTGCCGTCATGGTGCGCGGCGCGCGTAATTTCAAGTTCCTCCCCACGCAGCCGGTCATGCGTCTCCACCGCCGCGGCGTTCGGATGATCAAGCAACGAGCAACGAACGCCTCCGAAAGCTCCACTGACGAGTTCGCCCCGAGCTCTGAACGGCTCCGTCGTCCATCCGGCAAATTTTTGATCCGGAATGTCCGCAGGTTTGTCCTCATCATTGGCAAGATTTAAAATCGTCTCCGGATTGATCGAATTCATCACATAGGTGAACTTAGCTTTGTCCGCGTAGCGTGACAGCTTGTCCCGATTCAGTTCCATCGTCCCTTTTGATACGCTGATGAGTTTGTCAAACCGGTCGTAAATCGAAAACAGTCCGTGCAAATTGATCTTATGCGGTTTCTTGCCGTTCACCGTCCGTTCGCTGTCGCTTAACAAATCATTGTGCATGAAACAGAGTTTTCCCCCCGTTTTCGCAGCGACGAGATGCTTTGCCCAATACAAACTGTATCCGCTGAAATCAATAACATAATCAAACTGCGAGTTGCCGAACAACCGCTGATGTTCTCTTTCGTAAGCTTTGTGCGGGTAGAGTTTCTTTTCCAGCCGCCCGTCAACGCCGCGGAAATGGATCCACTTGTCTTGATACTGTTCGCCAAGCCGATAAAGAGGCAAACCCGGCTTGAACAACCAACGGGCGTTCCGATTCACGCGATGAATATTCTTTATGACTTCTTCTTGATGCGGAGTAGCAGTGAAACAGCTGACGTCGTATCGGTTATGGTCAATGTTGTCCATTAAATTGATAAACGACGAGGTGATGCCGTTGTCCCTCATTCCCCCAGCGTAAATTAAAATTTTTTCTTTTCGTTTCTTACGGCACGAGACCGTATGGAGTGGACGATGATTTCCAGTAAACACGTAATCAACGATACGTGCGCACACGTTTCCGTCCTCATTTCGGCAATACTCGTTTCTCATTGCAGCATATCGATCTTCGTATTCGTCTTTGACGTCAGTCAAATTCCTTACCGCTTTCACGAGTTGTTCCGAATGAAAAAGGAGCGGGCCCGGCCATTGGGCATAATCGATCGTATGGCCGCGTTCTTCCAAATATTCTTCAATGTCCGGCACATAAAACAATACCGGCCTTCCAGTGGTGAGAAAATCGAAAAAGATGCTTGAATAGTCGGTAATCAGAACATCGACGGCCGCGAGCAATTCGTTTGCGTCGACGCAGTCGGGGACGAGCTTATCGGCAAACGCTTCGCGTGTAACCGCTTCTTTGTACATAAACGGATGCACTTTCAACAACAAGTTGTAAGCATCGCCGATTTCCTTCTGCAAATGGTTCACATCTGCCATTAACCGGCGCAGGTCGGCTTTCACTCCAAAGCGGTCATCCCTCTTCCAAGTCGGAGCATACAAAATCGTCGGTTTCCGCTTTTCGAGAGTCACTCCGTTCATCATTAAGGAATGAAGCACTTGGCCGCGGTCCGCATTGAGTGTTAGATCGATCCGCGGATACCCTTCTTCGATAATCTCTCCTTCGTACAACCCATTCAGCTTATAACTGTCCGTATACATTTTCGTCGTATGCCGGTTTGGGCTTAACAAATAATCGGCACTCAAAAAATTGCGGACGACATTTTGAGAAAGGGCCGGATTCCCGGGGATGTCAAAGCCCATTTGCTTTAAGGGCGTCCCGTGCCACGTGTTCATGTAGATTTGTTCCTTTTTCGGAATAAAATAAGAAGGAAAGGTTGAATTGTTGATCAAATAGCGGCAACCCGCGAGGCATTTCAAATAACGCTTGGTATGTCTTTTCACAAATTTCACATTCGGGTGGCGGCCGTATTCCGCGATCGCCTCGGGCAGCCGATCGGGATCGTTCACCGACCAATAATGCATCAAATGATCATAGCCGGGTTGATGCAACAAATATCGAAAAATCGCATAAGGATTGCCCGTGACGCTGTTTCCGTCCCGAGATTCATATAACACCGCATTTTCATCCACGTTAATGTTCTCATAGTACGCGGCGAATCGGCACACGCGTGTATGTGTCGGCTTTAGCATCCGGTCCATGAGCGGCTTTCCCGCCATCCTCAACCCTTTTCGCAACACGTTCTTGTTCACTGAAATGATCCCCTTCGCATATGGTTTCCGAACAGAAAAAGGGAGCCGAACCATTGTCTGTTCGCTCCCTTTCATTCATTAACCATTGCGCCGGTTTTTATTCAAATATCGATACCGCTTGCGCCGTTGCCTCATCGACATTTCGTTAGCAAAAAGGTTTGCAAGTGAGTGGGTTTTTCTTTATGTTAATCGAATTCAACTCGTGATAAGCAAACGGGCAAGTATGTTTTCTCTTTCAACCCAGAAAAAAGAAGAGCCGAATCCCGAGATTCTGCATCCATTCTTTAGGAAACGCTAAGGATTCAGGAGTGAGTGCCTTGTTGGAATCTGTATTAAATCCGGTCTTACTGGCTTAAGCCAGAGATCAGCTTGGCCCAGGAAGTTATGAACGTTCTGATGATCGTAAGGTTCTTATCCAACTGACCACGTGTGTTGGGCCACTGACATTACGTGGGCCGCGGCCTCGAAAAAGCAAAGAGGAAAAACATTAAAATGTTAGCAAATGACTCAAAACGAAAAAACGCGGCTCCTCGGAACTTCCGAGAAACCGCGTGATCACTGGGTTTGTGATGATGACCCAAGCAGGGCTCGAACCTGCGACCTCTACCCTGTCAAGGTAGCGCTCTCCCAGCTGAGCTATTGGGTCCCGGGTAATTTTCAAAGACATTTACTACTATATCCGACCCGGGACACCTTGTCAATACATTAATTTCGTTCGATTATCCGATTCGTTCTTCTTCATCGCGTTTCTTAATTTCATCCAAATGGAGACGCTCTTCCCGGTCGCGCAAACGGTGAGCAAGACGGCTCGAGGCATTCGAAGCAATGCTGCCAACGAGATCGTCCAAAAACGTGTGCACTTTATCGCCTTTTTTCGTGTCGAGTTTCTCGATGATGCCTACTTTTTGTTTGTCAAGATGGCCGTACGTCGTAACGGCGATGCTGCCGTATCCGAAAACCGCGCCGATCGCAAGCGTCTCATCGCACCCGAATAAGCCTTCGTCAGTTTCGACGATCGATTGCAGCGGCTCTGAAAGTTTTCCTTGTTCCGCCAATTTATCCAATTCTATGCCGACTAACAAGGCATGCTGGATTTCCCTTTTGCCGAGTACGGCATTGACGCTTTCGATGCAATCATCCATTGTCAAATCCGGAGCGTAAGGCGACTGCATCATATGAACGATCTCTGCGATGTCTTCGACGTTTACTCCACGTTCTTGCAAAAGCGATCTGGCCGCTTTTTCAACTTCTCTGCTGTTAACCCTTTGGTTCATTGCAAAAAAACTCCTTCCTGCCGCTAACCGACACGTAAAAAGGTTCCGCTGTTTCATTATAACATTTCCCGACATTCCGTGATCCCGTTTCAAGGCGAAAATCCATTTGTGTGAACGGTTGAAATTTTTGCTATAATGGGTGTAAGTTCGATGGTTCGTGCTTTGTTCAACAAGTAAGGTTACGGTCATTCATTCCTTGCTATAGTTTTATTCCAATATACGGGAGGACAGCGTTATGAAATACGGGATTGCGATCTTTCCATCAAAGAAACTTCAAGACATGGCGAACGCATTAAGAAAGCGGTATGACCCGCATTATGCCCTTATTCCGCCGCACATCACGATCAAAAGCGCGTTTGAAATCGATAACGAAGCCGAAATTGCCGAAATCGTTGGCGAAATCAATGAAATTGCGAAAACGATTCAACCGTTTTCGTTGCATGTGTATAAAGTCGGCTCCTTTCATCCCGTGAACAACGTCATTTATTTTGGCGTGAAACCGACGAGCAGCCTTACTGAACTGCACGATAAATTGAACGAAGGCAAGTTGAAACGGGAAGAGCCTTACAACTTCGTTCCCCATATTACGATCGCGCAAGGGCTGTCGGATGACGAACATGCCGACGTGTACGGAAGTTTGAAATTGCGCAACATGAACCACGAAGAGACGATTGATCGTTTCCAATTGTTATACCAGCTTGAAAATGAATCTTGGACGGTTTACGAAACTTTCCATTTAGGAAGGGAAGATTGATTCGTGCTCGTGAAACAAGTGACGAACGAAAAAGAATACAGCGATGCCGTCGAGGTTCGCCGTAAAGTCTTCATCGAAGAACAGCGCGTCCCGGAGGAGTTGGAATTGGACGAATTCGAGGACAGCGCTGTTCATTTCGTCGCATACGAAGACGGCGTACCAGTTGGGGCCGGCCGATTTCGGCAAGTCGATCGCTGCGGAAAAGTCGAACGGATTTGCGTGCTCGCTTCGCACCGAAAAAAAGGGTTCGGCGAAGCGGTAATGAAAGCAATCGAAACGTATGCGTCGGCCGAACGCTTGGACGGGCTAAAGTTGAATGCCCAAACCCAAGCCGCATCGTTTTACGAACGGCTTGGATACGTGAAGACATCCGATGAGGTGTTTCTCGACGCGGGCATTCCCCATCTGGCGATGAAAAAGCTCTTATCCCCGTGAGCCGGTACCGAGCAACCGGCTCGTCTTTTTTTCATATCCGCAAGTCTATTGCATTCCCTTTTCCGCTCATTGCTGCGAAAACTTGATTTTTCTGTTCCGATTTCATGGAAAGATTTTTGTCCGCATAAATTTTTGTAACAGCGGAAACGGACGGCCACCGATCAAATGGAATGCGATTTTGATATTGAATGGTTTCAATGGGCATATACGGCAACACATACCCCATTCCATTCACCTCCATACAGATTATTACCCTTATTTCGCGGCGGTGAAACGACGATGAAACCGCAAAAAAGAGCAACCTTTCGGCTGCCCTAAAACCACCAACCGCGACGATCTTGGCGATTCTCTTCCTCGCGGTCGTCACCGTCGTCTTTCTCTTTCTCGTTCTCATCGTCATCGGCTTTCTGTTCGTGTTCCTCTTCTTCGTTACGGTTATCCTGCGGCATTCCGAACGGACGAAGCGGAAACCCCCAAGGATCGCGTTCCACTTGGTCTTCCCGTCCGCGGTTGTGCTCTTCCCCGCGTTCGCCGGCCCGTCTCCGATCCTCGTCTTGAACAATGACTTCATCGGCTTTTATGATTAGTTTATCGACATGAATCACTCTCGGTTTACGCCTGTTATGTTGCGCCAAGAGAATCCCTCCTACAAAATATGGTTCATTGCCATCCTATGCAGAAGCGGATTCGAACGTATAGGCAGCTTTTACATTTTTTGCTCTTTCATAAATCGGGCAATCCGTTTCAGCTTCTTGTCGAATTGCTTTTGGCTTACTTCATGGGTTTGCAGGTTCGCCTCCAACTCGGACACTTCCATGTAAACTTTCTTGTCGGAAGAAACTTCCACTTTCATGTTTGGATATCGGTGGGCGATCGATTTCTTGACCTGTTCGACAATTTGCTGAGCATTGAACTGCTGCATCGTTTTCAGCTGAATTGCCACCATCAGCTGTGTTTTCGAATTGACCGCATGAACCTCGGTAACCGCATCCCGATCCATGATTTGCTTGCGTACTCGTTCGGATTTCGATTGATCCACGGGCTGTTCGGCATGTCGATTTTCCTGCATTTGTTGAAGCCGCGCTTGGCTTTTGCCGTCATTGCCGTTTTGTTGACCGCACGCGCCCGTAAAGACGGTGATCGTCGTCAAGACGATAAAGATCCTGGTAAAATGTGCTTTCATATCGATCCTTCCGTTTCTGTGTAAGTTTAAGTATACCTAGTAGAATGGATGTTTTGATCGATATTATTCGCACCTGCCGCTTACATCGTAATTAAAATTTGATTCACCGCCTGCTCCTTAAAATTTTCCTCCGGGAAATAAATGAAAGCCTCAATGACGATCTTCTCATCGAAATGATTTTTTATCGGGATTTGAAAGTCGTTGAGAGCGATCGTTTCCCCGGGTTTCAACGAAAGATCAGCGTATGGGCGTATCCAAATTTCGCCTCTTTCCTTCGCCTCTTTCGTCCATTCATCCTCCCAAAAAACCCAAGGCGAAGAAGCAGCGGTCGCTGCCGATTGTCTGTCCGCTTGCTCGATCGACAACACCTTTCCTTTCAACCCTGCCATGTCCGCCGGATAAAAACGAAAACATACGAGCGGCGTGCCTAAGGACGCTTCCCCGGTGTTGGCCAGATGAAAATGGCCGCGAATCATCGCCTCTTTTTCATCTTTTACAACAATTCCGTAATCAAAATAGCCGATCACCTTTTTCGCCATGCTCGAAGGCTGCTTTCGATTTTGCGGCGGCACGTTGGCGGTTCTCGACGATTTGAACAAACGTTTTTCTAAATGCTCCGCTCGCGTTTTGTATTGATGGAGAAGGTTTTCTTTTTCATTCAATTCCTTCTGGGCATCCGCCAGCAAATTTTCGAACTGCGCGATCCGTTGTTCATGGTCTTCGCTTTCCTGTCTTTCCTCCAGCTGGTCGATCCTTTTTTTCAATTGCTTGATCTGTTCTTCTTTTTCCTCGAGCTGACGGGTCAACTGATCCGCTTTTTCCGACGCTTGCTTTTTCACTTCGTACGCTCGTTTCAGTTGTGCGAATTCCTCCTGAAGCTCGTTCCACTTTTCGTCGCTTTGCCGTCTCTCTTCCTTCTCCTTGTGCAATTGTTCCAATGCTTGTTCAAGCTCGCGAATTCTTTCTTCGGCAAAAACCGCGGATTGTTCGAGTTCCAATGCTTTTTGCTTATAAAAATCCGTTCGCGAAACGAGACGCGAGTAACTCAATTTCTCGGTGTTCCTTCGCATCGTTCATTCCTCCTTTTCGATCGAGAGCTTATCTTGGGCTTCCATTCGTATCTTATGTAGGATGCCCAGGTAACTCAACTTGTTCGACCTTATTTTCTGACGTCCGATTCATTGATTGATGGCAAAAAAAAAGAGTGAGAATCGTTTCTCACTCTGATGCATGTTTAAGGACGACGCTTATATTTGATTTCTTCAAACGTACGGCAATCGTCGACTTCGAGCGATCCTTCCGTGACTTGAACCGGTCCCGAATCAAAGACGGTTTCGCCGTTTCGGTCGTTGATCAATTCAATTTGAAATTTCGACTGCCTCCCGTTGTCAACCAATGCCAAGTTGAAATCGAGCGATTTTCCGCGGTTCGTTTCACCGGTTCCGCTGATCGTCAACTTCGTTCCGTGACGATCCTTCGAACATTTCAACGTATCTTGATCAAAGCTTGTCGCCTGAAAATCGAAGTTGTTTTGGCCGTCTTCTGTGTCGGTATCGTGGAACGTGAATGCAAGTGAACTGTTGTTCAAGCTGCAATTCGGACAAATGTCCACGTCAATGCCGGCCTCACCGCGTTCTGTCGCTTCCGTGCCAGTATTCCCGCTTGCTTGGCCTTGCGCGGAACAATCGCAATTCGGTCGAGGAAAAATGTCCGGGCATTGCTTCGGAAATTCAACAGTCGGACACTGTTCGATCGTTTCTGGTGCCGTTAAATTGTTTTCGCGCGGGGAACAGAATTTCGCGAGCACTTCCAGCTTCACTTCGGCTTCCACTTGGATATCGACGCAAAACGTCACTTCCAACGTGAAAGATGACGGGCACGGAGCGTTTAACAATACCGTGCCCGAAGGAACACGAGTCACGATGCGGGTAATGTTGCACATTAATTCGGTGCCGTCCGGATAGCAAAGCACGAAAGAATCAAAGATGGATACATTCGCGCTGATGTCCGCCACTTCGCATCCGTGCCGATCAACAACAAGTGTGCGTACGTCCGCGGTAAACAGAAGATCGACCAATTGGGCGTCGACATATTGACCGCTTAATGGTACCGTTACGTCCCTTTTTTCTCCGACCTGTTCGCAAAGCACCTCATTGTTGTCATGATGCTTTCTGCACAGGGAAAACAACGGAGGAATATACGGGGTTTCGGTTACGATGCGCAATGGGCGGCGGCTCGGATCCGCCATGGCTTCTTCGATGCGTCTCATTTGTTCATCGTTGAAGCGAATATTTTTACTGACCGTCAATGTATCAGTTACCCAATCGTAAACTTTCGGTACGCGAATACATTCTTCATTAAGGCTGTTGACAGCCATGGATGGATTGTGATGATTGGAATGTGAGTAACCCATTAACATACCTTCCTTTCCCTACATGATAGGTTGATTCCCTACATACTATGGAAGTAAGCGAAACGATGTAACGAGGGTAACCGCCTATTTTCACGAACGATCCTTTGCTTATGCCAAGCTCTTGGAACAACATGCTGTCGAGGCATTTATCTATTAACTGATTTGCGGCGGCTGCGTCGGTCCGCTTCTTAACCGACTTAATATACGTTCTTATTTGGAAGACAAAGAATCAGGGAGGATGAAGGATGGATGGCAAAAGACATGAACGGTAAGCACCGAAAACTCGCCTTGATCGCTCCGTACTGGGGATTAAACTATGTAAAAGAAACGAATCGACTCGTTCAAGCGTTTCACGGTGAAACCGTTACCGTAAAAGGGCTGAGCGAATCAGCGGCCTCAACATATAAAAAGTTGATCCGTCATACCGGTCTTTCGCTTAAAAACGAAACCGGTCGGCGGCCCTTTGATTTCCAGGTGGAACTGCGGCAAAACCTTCCGGCACCGATTTTGCTGCGTAAAGATGCGTTGAAGTTTTACCTGAAACCTTTGCGGAAACATACGGACAACGTACAAATTTGGGTGCATAAAAGGGTTTGGCTTCCGTCGCGCCGCCCTCCGGTTTCGATTGTATTTCATGAGCGGGAACAAGCGAACGTGCCTGAATGGCTTACGTATTTGACGATTCAATATTTTTCCCGGCAAGTGTTGAAACCGCTCGATTCCCTGACGTTTTCCGAATACCGCGCAATGGTCGACGATCATTTGCAACCGCTGAACGAACCCTTTGCCGACGTGCAACGATCCGAATCATCCGATCCGCTCGCCGATTGGCCGGAAACGCCTCCGTTCCGATCTCTCCCCGCTCATCGACCAGCACAACGGTTGCTCCACAACAATGATCGCCCGTTTGAACCCAACCGAATCGATCCTTTTCGGCAACAACAAACCGAACGATCGAAACGGACGATCCGTCCGTTCAAAAATCCGTAAGCAAAAGGGCCGCCCGCAGGTTCGGCCCTTTTCGCAAACGATCCGCTAATAAAAGAAAGGTCCGTACGGCCGGTAGAACGCGATCGATCCGAGCGCAACCCCGAACAATCCTCCGAGAAAGCCGCCGGCGAAAGAACCGCCGAAACCGCCCCATAAAAAGGTGCCCCTCGCAGGCGGTCCGCCCGGTCCGTCATCAAGAATCGGTCTTATATAAACATGGGTGCGGTCACAATGATCTACCACACCGCGATGCACTTCACCGCCGTGACAAGTAATTTCCACCGGTTTTCCGGCCAAGCCTTGAAATTCTTGGTAAAGCCTGTGTGACATCTTGCTTCCTCCTAACCAAGCGTAAATGAAAAATGGTATGCCTTGTCGTAATTGCGGCTCCCTTTCAATCTATGACAGCTTGACAAATTAGCAAGGGACAAACATGGAAATCGCGACATTTAACAAGGGACAAATTCGTATGAGACTATCGATTCCGACCTATGCTTCCTGAAGCCGTATGCCGCAATTGATTCAGTTAACCATGCAAACGGCGGATTTCAAAAGCTTCCGCGAAGTCGCTGTAGATCGACTGTCCTCTGAATTTCGCCTTGACTTTTAAAAACTCCGGGTTCGTAGGATGACGTACAGAGCCGGTTTGCGTTCCGTAAGCTTTTAACGCTTCCGCTTTCTTCCGGGTCTCCTCTTCTGTCAACGGAACAAAAAAATTAGGTTGAAAGCTAAACTCACCGTCCGTTTCGTAAACAATGAGCGAACCGTTCCAAAAATAAGGTCGAGCAGCCGTTAAGACCGCTTCATGGACAGCTGTATGATCCTGATGTTTCGTCTTCGTAGGGAGATAGATAACGGTAGGCTGAAATTGCTCGATTTCCCGTTCGATCTTCGACACCAACTCGATTTTCGGCAGAGCATCTAATTTGCCGTGATAGTGAACCGACTTTGTTTCGGAATACAAAATACGGACATCCTGGATTCCGATGAGTTGATGAGAGTGTTCCAATTCATTTCGCCGAACCGATCCTTCGTACGTCTCGTATTGTTTTTTTTCCTTGTCGTATTTAGGGTAGTTTCCGTACACAAAAGAAGCGATCACCACGCGTACCGCGCTTTCGTTCTGTAAATATTTTTGAATCACTCCCCCGCATCCGATGATCTCGTCATCCGCATGCGGAGCCATGATCAACACTCGTTGATTTTCATATTTCATCGGTTTCATTTCACACCTCCAACGCATTTCCGATTCTTTCTTCTATTGTAAGCGCTGACGAGGAGGACTGCGACGGCGCGAGCGGATGGTTCATGCGAAATAGGTGGTCAAGCCGATGATGAACACCCGAACGCCGGCAACGGATCGACATAAATTGAATTTGAGAAACAAATTTTAAAGCACTCGTTTGGGGAGTTAGACGATGAATCGAACATTAACTCTATTAATTACCGGAGTCGGTTCGCCCGGTGCCCCCGGCGTCATTAAATCGTTGCGTTCGGTGCAAGACCGGCGCTTCAAGCTCGTCGGGATCGACATGAGTCCGAACCATGCAGCAAAGCAGATGGTCGATCAATTTGCGATTGGACCGAAAGCTGCCGATGCCGATTTTGTTGAAAAAACACTCGAGCTATGCGCGGATGAAAAGGTGGATGTCGTTCTGCCGATGGTCACTGCAGAACTGCTTGTCTTTGCAAAAAACAAACAACGATTTTCCGAAATTGGAACGACGGTCTCGGTTTCCGATGAAAAACGGTTGAAGCCGGTCATCCATAAAGGGCAACTGTTTGAAACGCTGAAGCGGAAAGGAATTCAAGTTCCTGAACATGTTCGCGTCCATTCTCCCGCGCAGTTGCGCCGAGCTTTTCAGGATTTAGGGTATCCGAACCGGCCGGTTTGCTTTAAACCCGTCATTTCCGACGGAAGCCGCGGTTTCCACGTTATCGATCCCGAAATCGACAACTCCCGGCTCCTCTTTTATGAAAAACCGACTTCCGTCTATGTTGATTTCGAACACCTTTTTGAGGTGGTACGGGATGATGCGGCGATTCCAGAACTGTTGGCGATGGAATATTTGCCGAATGAAGAATACAGTGTCGATCTTTTGGCAAACCACGGCAAGGTGCTCGTTGCGGTACCGCGATTGCGGGAAGAGACGGCTGCAGGCATTTCCGTGAAAGGAACAGTCGTACAGGAACCCGATATCATTGCTTATGCCACAACCATTACGGAGCAACTCGGATTGCATGGGAACATCGGCATACAAATACGCAGAGACAAAGACCATCACCCGAAAATACTCGAAATCAACCCGCGTATCCAAGGAACCATCGTTCACTGCACGGCAGCAGGAGTGAATTTGCCTTATCTCGCCGTCAAACAGGCGCTCGGCCATCCGATCGGACAAGATGAATTGAACGTGCGCTGGGGAGTCCGCATGGCAAGATATTGGGAAGAAACGTATTTCGACGAAAACGATCGCCCGGTCGACTTTTAAAGGAGGCGTGTCCATTGGAAGGGATTTCTGTTATCACGTGTACGATGAGACCTGGACAAATCGACGCCATTCTCAATAATTACAGCCGGCAACGGATGCACGAGAAAGAACTGATCGTCGTGCTGAACAATGACGAAATCGATCTTACTGAATGGAAACAACGAGCGGCAGCGTATCCTCAAGTTTCCGTGTACAAACTTCCGGAAAAAACAACCTTAGGCCATTGTTTAAATTTTGCCGTCCGGAAAACAAATCATGCCGTACTCGCAAAAATGGATGACGACGACTATTATGCGCCTAACTATTTGCGTCAAGCGATGGAGGCGCTGGAAAGAACCGGAGCAGCCATTGTCGGTAAAATGTCCGTCGTCACTTATTTTGAAGGGTACGATCTTTTGGCGATCCGTAAACCGGGACATGAACACGAATTTCTCGAGGACGTCGATTTCGGAAAGACGCATGTCGGCGGCGGCACGATGGTTTGGCGGAAAAACCGCTCGCTTGGATTTCGCAACTTCAATCTCGGGGAAGATGTCGTCTTCCAAAAAGAATGCATGCGGAAAAGATTTCCTATTTATTCGACCGATATGAAAAACTATGTAAGTATTCGAAGAACCGACAAAAGTTCTCATACTTGGCAAGGCCAAGACGAGCCAATATTAAACGAATGCAAACTCATCGGGCGCGGGATCGATTACAAAACCTATGTTGAGGGGTAGATAACTTTGGAAGGGGTTTCTGTCATTCTTTGTACGATGAGACAAGATCAAATCGACAATGTTTTCGAAAACTTTGCCAGGCAACGATTTGGGCCGAAAGAATTAATCGTCGTCTTGAACCGTGACGATATGGACTTGAGACAATGGCGAGAGAAAGCGCGCAATTATGAAGGAGCTTCCGTTTACAAACAATCGGAAAAAAAACCGTTAGGAGCCTGTCTCAATTTTGCCGTGCAAAGAGCAAAGTACTCTTACATTGCCAAATTCGATGATGACGACTATTATGGTCCGGGTTACTTGGATCAAGCCGTTGACGCGCTGCGCACCACAGACGCTCCGGTCGTCGGAAAAGGCGGCTGGACCACTTATTTTGAAGGAAGAAGCTTGCTAGCCGTATACAAGCCGTATAATCAAAATGTCTATTTAGGATTCGTCGGCGGCGGAACAATAGTGTTTGAGAAAAACATCTTTTCCGAAGTGAAGTTTCCGCTCGTCACGCACGGGGAAGATTGGATGTTTCTTGAAAAATGCCAAGAGAAATTTAAAATTTATTCGACCGACAAAAACCATTACGTTTCAATCCGGCGGCAAGACTCAGACTCGCATACTTGGAATGTCAACGACGAATATATCCTGAACGAATGCGAAATCATCGGCCACACCGACGATTACAAGTCTTTCGTCGATGTCGATTAACCGTAAAGGAGACCTCGGAGAGGTCTCCTTTCATCGTTACTCATTTTTCACATACGTCAGCAAGCCGCGGCACCCGGCTTCGATCCATTCGAATGCTTCCGCGAATTTTCCGGTGTGAAAAGGATCAGGAACGCCGTCGTAGTCATTGCCCGAGATAAATTCGGTCAACAAATAGACGTTCTTTCCGTCCCCGCCGGGTAATGGTTTCAGCGATTCACGGTTTTTCTCGTCCATCGCGACGATCCAATCGAAGTCGTTCAAGTCTTCAGGCGTTACCGGTCTTGAAACGATTCCTTCCCATGAAATCCCGTGATCCGCTAATACTTTTTGCGTCCCTTCATGCGGCGCTTTCCCCTTATGCCAGTCTCTGATTCCCGCAGAGTCGACACGGATTTCCGATTCGAGCCCTTCTTGTTTCAACAAATCACGAAAAATCGCTTCCGCCATGGGCGAACGGCAAATATTTCCGAGGCAGACAAACAAAACGGTATTCATCGCGCATCCCCTTCAATCAATTTTTTTGTTCAATCCGTCTTTCGATTTGATCAATTACCTGCTGTGCTCTTCGATTCGTTGAATGGTTTTCCATCACCATCTTATGTCCATTGGCAGTGATTCGCCTTCGTTCCTCTTCATGGTCTAAATAATAGACAGCCTTATCGTAAAAGTTGTTCCGCTCTACGGAGACAAACGTTTCGCCGTCGACAAATCCGAGATCCGCAAGTTCCTTTGAACCCGGCGCCAACAACAACGTGTTGCAGGCTAACACTTCAAAATATTTCATGACCGGGTGACGAAATTTCGTGCCGCACGTCAAAAAGATCTTCGCGCGATTGATCTGTCTCGCGTAATTGTCGGCAATGAACGAGCCTGGTTCAATTTCTTTTTCATGCCGATGTCCCGGGTGCGGATGAAACACGAAACCGTTCATACCGGAGAATGTTTGTTTCATGGCCGATCTCAGCGGATAAAGCCTTCGGTCGACGGCCCCCATCATCAACCAGTCGATGTCTTTATCCTGTTCATAATCTTTGTATACGGCCGTGTTCGCATGATGAGGCAGCCAGATCATACGGTCGGCTAATTGCGGGTACCACTTTATAAAAGAGTCGCGGTAATGCGGGAAGAAATAGTCAATCCGTTGTTCGGTGACAAACCGTTTTCGTTGTTGACGCTGAATGAACAAATCGTGAAAAATCATCCATTTCGGAATCGAAACGCTGTTTAACCCGTATATGTTTGGACATAACGGCGGGGCGAAACAGTCATTCAACAAAATGAAATCCGGTTCGTCATCGATCCGCGAAAGAATGTCGCTCATGTGCCCGTCTTCTGTCCATACCGTCACTGAACAATACTGTTTCATCGCTTCGGCCAAATAATGGCTGCTTTTTTCCATCTGGTCTGATTGATCGCTCGTCAAAAATAAAAGATGGATTGTATTCACCCCTCTCCCTCGATGGGATTTAAAATCATCAATAGTGTATGCACAGCGTCGATTCAACGAGAAAATGCGAGGATGCACAAGTATAGTTGTCCGCCTGATTTCCCGCTGTTTGGTCAAGTACACAATCCGTAAAAGGCATTGAATAATACGTTAAAGTAACCTGATAAAATCACGAATCAGGTACATGTATCTTATTCCAAGGAGGGCATCGTTCATGAGCAGCCTTTTTCAAGACAGTTGTTGCGGATCGGACGATCAGCGCAACAAAACGAAATGCAAAGGTTGTATTTGCGAATTGTTAAATCAACTCGCCAATCAAAAAGTTAGCGACCTTTGTTCGCTCGGCGAACGGCAAACGTTTCTAATCAAGCAGAAAGGAACCTCTACGCCCGTTTCGTTGGACGGAACCGGAACGCCGACAGAATTTCAATTAGAAAGATTCGATCCGGAAACTTGCTGTGCGGTATTCTCGTTCGAGGAAATGACAGGAGGTTCTCCCGTACGGACAGAACGGAGAACGTTCATCGAAGATTGCCGCAGCATTGCCGGCATTGTATGTTTAGGAACGGACAACGACCGTTCCAGATAAAGACACCTGTAAATCGAGAAGCTGTGAACAAGAGTAACAGTTTTTCGCATCGGTTCAAATCGGCGACAAAAGCATCGATTTGAACCGAATCAGGCCGCGAACAAGAGTAGCGGCCTTTTTTTTATGTCCGCGTTCGAGACACGCGCTCAATTTTGTCATCCATGGTCGTTTGTCCACGCGAACCCCCCCGCCCCGTCCATAAGATATCGGAAGAGGTGGTGGAAATGAACGTTTGTATTATCGGTGCCGGATACGTCGGATTAACGACCGGCGTGATCTTGTCCGAATTCGGGCACGACGTTTGTTGTGCCGACATAGATCTTAACAAAATCAAACGGTTGAAAGCACAAGAAGTGCCGTTTTACGAGCCCGGTCTCGAAGAAAAACTGAAACGGCAAGTTTCGAGCGGGCATTTGCGATTCAGTACGGACGTCGAAGAATGCATTAAAGGAAACGACATCGTCATGATTGCCGTCGGCACTCCTCCCGAAACGGGCGGTCGCCCGAACCTAAAGGCGTTCGACGAGGTCGTCCGCACGCTTGCGCGTTCGATCGCTTCCTACAAACTTATCATCATCAAAAGCACGGTCCCTCCCGGTACGAATGAAAACACGAAATTTGCTTTAATTAATGCCGGGGTGAAAGGCGAATGGTTCGACGTCGTCTCCAATCCGGAATTTTTACGGGAAGGCAGCGCCGTGGAGGACACCTTGCATCCGCATAAAATTGTCGTCGGCACGAGCGATCCGAAGACGGTCGGAAAGGTGCGCCAGCTGTATAAAAACGGAGAAGCTCCTTACATCGTCACGACGCCGGAAAGCGCCGAATTGATCAAGTACGCGTCAAACGCGTTTTTGGCGACGAAATTATCGTTCATCAACGAGATCGCGCGCATTTGTGAAGCGTATCACGCCGATATCGACGACATCGCCGAAGGTCTTGCAGCCGATCCGCGTATTGGCCCGCATTTTTTAAAAGCCGGACTCGGCTTCGGAGGTTCCTGTCTTCCGAAAGATTTGACGGCACTCGAGTATGCCGCGCTTCGAAAACAAGTCGTCCCGTCTTTGCTGCATGCAGTGAAAACGGTAAACGATACGCAAATCGACGTATACGAAAAGAAACTCCAACAATGGCTCGCGGATGCTCAAAACAAGCAAGTTACCGTGTGGGGATTAACGTTTAAGGCAAACACGGACGATGTTCGCCATTCTCCCGCACATGCACTGATCGAACGTCTCCTACAGAAGCAGTTCACGATTCATACGTATGATCCGATGGCCGTCTCTTCCGAACTTGACTGTACTCGTTACGACAACCGTTATCAAGCGCTCGACGGGTCGGATGCCTTGGTAGTCGCCACCGATTGGCCTGAATTTCGCGAAACCGATTGGCGGGAAGTAAAACGCCGCTTGCGGGGAACCGTTGTTCTCGATGCGCGCAATGGATTGAACGCAGCGGATGTTCGTGACAGCGGTCTCGTTTACGCGGGGGTGGGGAAACGATGAACAAAATCGTTGTAACCGGAGCGGCCGGATTCATCGGGTCGCATTTGTGCGAACATTTGCTGTCGGATGACAGCAACGTCGTTGTCGGCGTGGACGGTTTCGTCGGTGAAACCCCTCCGTCATTGAAAAAACGAAATTTGAAAAAACTGTTAACCGAACCGCGCTTTACGTTCGTCAAAGTGAATTTGTTGAATGCCGACTGGCCTTCGATTTTGCGTGAGGTTGACGTCGTTTTCCATCTCGCAGGCATCCCCGGCGTACGTTCCAGCTGGGGAAACGAGTTTCGTCCTTACGTCGACCATAACATTTTGGCAACGCAACAGTTGTTGGAGGCGTGCCGCGCGATTCGGTTGAAAAAATTCATTTACGCATCTACATCGTCGGTGTACGGGGAAACTTCGGGCGTTACTGCGGAAGATCACGTGACAGCGCCGCTTTCGCCGTACGGGGTGAGCAAACGGACAGGGGAACACTTGTGTGAGGTGTATCGCAAAGCTTTCAGCGTGCCGACGCTCACGCTTCGTTACTTTACCGTATACGGTCCGCGTCAGCGCCCGGACATGGCGTTTCACTTGTTCATTCGAAAACTGTTTCAAAACGAAGAAATTCCCGTATTTGGCGACGGTTCGCAAACCCGCGATTTCACATACGTCTCCGACTGTGTGAAAGGTACCGCGGCTGCAATGAAAACCGACGAGCAAAGTTGCGGGGAAATTATAAACATCGGCGGAGCCGAGCGTGCTTCCGTGTTGGAAGTGATCAAGAAACTGGAAACGATCACCGGCAAGAAAGCGAACCTCAGCTTTCGAGAGCAGCAGCGAGGAGAACCGATGCATACAAGTGCAGACATTGAAAAAGCGCAGCGTTTGCTCGGTTACCGGCCGAACGTATCGTTGGACGTCGGACTTGCGAAAGAAGTAAACGACCTTGCGGAATTGTATGGGGGGACATAACGTGAACATTGCATTCATCTGTACGGAAAGTCTTCCTTCGCCGGCGATCCGCGGCGGGGCGATTCAAACGATGATCGACGGCGTTGCCCCGTATTTGACTAACAACCATGACTTGACGATTTTCTCCGTCAGCGATCCCGCCCTAGCGGACGAAGACAGACGCGAGGGTATTCGATACATTCGTGTGCGAAGGGACACCTTCACATCCGACATTTGCGAACATTTGTCGGCGAATTCGTTCGATTTGATTCATGTTTTTAATCGACCGGCGCATGCAGCCGAATATAAAGCTGCTTCTCCGGGCAGTTGCATCGTACTCGGCATGCATAACGAAATGCTTCATGAGAAAAAAATTTCCGAGCCGAACGGCCGGCGCGCCGTCGAAACCAGTGACGGAATTGCCGCCATCAGTCATTATATTAAAAAAACGATTGTTCGCCGCTTTCCAAGCGCGGAGCGGAAGATTGACGTTGTTTACTCCGGCGTCGATCTTGCCCAATACCCGCCGGTTTGGTCGGATGAGGGTTTGCGCATTCGCGCGGAAGCCCGTTCCAAATTTGGATTGACCGCTAACAAAGTCTTATTGTTTGCGGGGAGACTAAGCAAAAACAAAGGCGTCGACAAACTCATTCGCGCGATGCCTGCCATTTTGCGGAAACATCCGGACGCGGTGCTTGTCGTCGCCGGTGGAAAATGGTTCAGCGACAACTCGAAAACCGATTACATTCGTTCGCTTCACCGTCTTGCCGAGCCGTTAAAGGAGCGGGTGATCTTCACCGAATACGTGCCGCAGGAGAACATGCCGGAACTGTTTCTCGCCGCCGATGTGTTCGTATGCACATCGCAATGGCCCGAACCTCTTGCGCGCGTCCATTACGAAGCGATGGCCGCGGGTACTCCGGTAATCACGACAAATCGCGGAGGAAACGGCGAAGCCGTTTTGCACGAACAAAACGGCTTACTGATCGACGCCTATGACCGGCCGGCCGCTTTCGTTTCGCCCGTCCATCGGATACTGAAGGAACGCTCTTTCGCCCGTTGGATGGCGAAAAACGGCCGAACCATGGTGGAACTCAACTTTCAATTCTCCCATACGGCTGAACGACTTGAGAGACTTTATCGGCGCGTAACCAAAAACGAGCCGGGGGAATGAATCCCCCGGCTCGTTTTGTTTATTCACAGTGATGATCCTGATCTTTTTCTTTTTCTTTCTTTTTTTCTTTTTCGACTTTAACGACCCATTCGCCGTCCTCTCTTTCCAGTTCGAACTCGATTTCATCGCCGCAAGTCGTCTCCACTTCCACTTCGATGCTTTCGATCTCATGTTCCTCTAACTGTTCAGCAATTTTTTTCAACCAATCGTCATGACGATGTCCCATTATCCTTCTCCCTTTCTTTTTGTAGTCGATGAATCATTTTTTCATATTCCTTTGCCGTCCATCCCATCGGCCCCGGCGGATGAAACCGGTACCTGTCAAGGTCTACTTGTTTAATGCCACTGTCCTTCGAAGGCGCTCGGGATGAACGGACACGATCGATTTTACTTCCGAACCGGCGGTCTTCGACGCGCTGCGGGTTCGTTTTGTCGTCCGACATCTTCTCATCTCCCCCTTCATCATCGGACAGCCGTGGAATCGTGGGTCTTCACGTTTTCATAAATCTCCTCGAAATCGTTCAAAATCGCCGTTTTCGATTGTTCTACGGCAATTACATTTTGCAAAGCGAGCAAAAATTTATCATCGTTCCACGCTTTTTTCTCGCGCAAATAATAGTTTTGCGCGATGGAAGCAAACAAGTGCGGAAATTGCAAATCCGTCCGCAATACACGAAACTCATCCTTATCCAGCGGACGTACCTTATCGTAGGCTCGCAGCATTTGAACACACAGCTCGCGGTCCCAAACGGAAAATTTCTTCATCACTTTGTCGAGCATCACCCGAATGTCACGCGTCGGCATATCTCTATTGACTGAACGCAGTTCTTTCATAAACGCTCGCCCGTCTTTCATCGTCAACCTGGCAAGGGTGAAATCTTGCTCGCAAAACATGCCGCTTTCAACGAATTTCTCCGTTTGTTCCTGAAAGTAAGGAGCGTCAAGCGCTTCAAACGCCGCCTTACCGCGTTTGATCATTTCCTCCGCATGCTGCATGAACAATCGCGAAAACGGATCGTTCCCAAAATGCCGAGCAATCGTTTGGAATCCTTGCAGCTGTTGAATTTTCCAGCGGTATAATTTTTCCCATTTGCCGAGACGCCGCCTCCGTTTCGCTCCCTCAGGCTTTTCATAACCTGCCGATTTTTCGTGAAACGCAGCTTTGAACGCCATCGCTTTTTGCAAATGGTCCGGATCGTAATAATTAAGCGGATCGCCTGTATGCCGCTCATACATCACAAAGCTGCCGCCTGCTTCTTTACCGTCAACGCACAAGTCGCCTTCGCTCGTTCTCGCCAGTTTCGCGATCGGCAGCCCGTTGTCGTGCAAATGTTGATGGGCACCGGCAATGAACAACATTTTCTCGAACGCTCGCGGTTCTTTTTTTAAAATCCAACGGTCTTCTCCGCTGTTGACCATCCACTGCATGCGTTCCCGCCGCTGCGAGACAAGCCACAACGTATCCGGAACGACCCCATACTGTTTCAAAATCTCTCTCACATGTTCATCGGTTAAGCTTCTCCTCTCCATCATTGCCGCCCCCCCTTTCCCGCAGACGCGCCTTCGTAAAGGACTAACAAATTTTGTGCGACGCTTTCCCAGCCATTGTGTTTTTCCGCGTATTTGCGTCCTTTTCGGCCCATTTGTTCCCTCAATGGTCCGTCATCCAACAAAACGTTGATCTTCTCGGCATAAGCGTCCGGATTCGTATAATCGTCGATCACATATCCGTTATCCCCTTCTTCAATCACTTCGCTGTTTCCGCCCCGGTTCGTTGTAATGATCGGAAGTCCCGCTGCCATTGCTTCATAATGAACCCTCGCAAGCGGTTCTTGCCATTGGGACGTGCATACGAACACATCAGACATCGTGTACAGTTTGTGAATGTCCGACGGCTTAACGAACTTAATAAACCGGACATGTTCGGGATACAAAGCCGCGAGTGTGTATAAAAATTTCACGTATTTGTTCACGGCGTTGTCGCCAAACCATTTCGACCCGACGAAAACGAGAACAGCATCAGGATGCTTGTTCACCACTTCCGGGATGGCTTGAAGCAGCAAATGCGGTCCTTTCACCTTGCTGAGCCTGCCGACGAACAAAATTACTTTCCGTCCTTCAAGATTGAGTTCACGGCGCATCTCCTCACGTATGTGCCGCCCATTCTCGCTCCACAACGGCTCAAACGTGTGCAACGCTACTCCTGAACGGACCGTCGTCACTTTGCCGGCCGACTGCGGG
>DASSOY010000003.1 GCA_035700025.1 Bacillales bacterium
GTTTCCTGTTCATGGCGACACCGACGTACAGTACATCAATGACAGCCAATTGAACGAGACGCGACGTTAAAGCTTCCGAACGATACAAGGTCTCGCGCGATTTCGTATGCAAGACGAGATCGCACAGTTTCGTCAACGGAGAGACGGAAAATTGCGTCAAACCGATCGTGTATGCGCCGGTATCCTTTGCTACTCGCAAAGCTTCGAGCACATCTTTGTTGCTGCCGCTGTGGGAAACGGCGAAGGCCACACATGATTCGTCAAGCATTGCTGCCGACATGACCTGCATGTGGCCGTCGTCAAAAGCCTGGCAACGCAACCCGGTTCGCATAAATTTATGGACCGCATCGCGAGCGATGACGGCGGAACCACCTGAACCGTAAAAATCGATTCGCGAAGCGCCCGCGATTTTCTCGATTGCCGTTTCAAACCGGCCATTTTCATACAACTGCAACGTATCTTGCAAGCCTTGGATATGTCCAGAAAACACTTTTTGCATTAAAGTTTCAGCCGAATCGTTTTCTTCGATCTCTTGATAAATGTTTTCGATCGGTTTAACGACGTCACGGGCCAAAGAGATTTTGAAGGCTTGATAACCGTCGAAGCCGATCTTCTTGCATAGACGAAAAATCGTTGATTCCGCGACTCCGACACGTTCGGCCAATTCGGTGATCGATTGATGGATCACTTCATCCGGATGAGTCAACACGTAATCCGCAGCAAGCCTTTCCTTCTTGGAAAGCGTTGAAGCGACGGCTCGCAAGCGGAGCAGCGATCCATGTTGCTCGGTCATTTTTGTCATTCCTCCTGATCTTTCGGCAATCCTCGGTTCCGTTAATTTCATTTCATCACATTAGCCAAGTCATTTTCCTTAAAATGCCCAATTTCCGTTTCTGAAAATCGGTTCCGTCTCTCCCGACGACGTAATTCCATCAATGTCGAGATTTTCGCATCCGATCATAAAATCAACGTGAGTAAGACTATGATTCACGCCTTTTTCTTCCAGTTCTTTGCGGCTCATCGAAGTCCCGCCTTTCAAACTTGCCGGGTACGCTTTGCCGACAGCCAAATGGCACGAAGCGTTTTCGTCGAACAAGGTGTTGAAAAAGATCAGACCTGCTTGCGAAATCGGAGATTGATGAGGAACAAGCGCGACTTCTCCTAAATAACGGGAACCTTCATCCGTTTCGATCAGTTTCTTGAACGTTTCGTAACCTTTTTCGGCAGTAAAATCAATGATTTTTCCGTTTTCAAACGTCACCGACAACTGTTCGATGACTTGTCCGTTGTAATTGAGCGGTTTTGTGCTCGCCACCGTCCCGTTGACACCATATTTGTAGGGAAGCGTAAATACTTCTTCGGTCGGGATGTTCGGCAAGAAATCGTCACCCTCATCATTGGTTCCTGAAGCTCCCGCCCATACATGATTGTCGGGAAACTCGATCGTCAAATCAGTGCCGGGCGCGCGATAATGAAACTTTTTATATTGTTTGTCATTTAAGTATGCAGCTTTCGCCGTCAACGTTTCTTTATGACGTTGCCACGCTTCTACAGGGTTTTCCGTATCCGCACGTGTCATCGTAAAAATGTGCTCCCAAAGCTTGCGAACCGCTGCTTCTTCGGGCTCGTTCGGAAAAACTTTTTTCGCCCATTCCTTTGTCGGCACCGCGATGATCGACCAGCTAACGCGGTCGGCCATCTGATATTCTGCAAACGTTTCGAGCGCCTTCCTTGCGGTTTTATTGTATGTGGCCATTCGCCTCGGATCTACGTCTTTCAGCAAATCCGGATTTGGACAATCGAGGTATAAAAAAGCCGCTCCGTTCTTTGCGAGTTCTTCCCTGCCCCGTGCTTTCCATTTCGGATAGTCCTTGAAAGCCTCTTCCGGAGCCATTTTAAATTTGGTCAGCGTCAAATGGTCGTCCGCCCAATCGACATACACATGTTTCGCTCCTGCCCGATAAGCCTTTTCCACGAGATTCCTCACAAATTCAGCTTTGGAAATCGGGGCAATGATCACAAGTGTCTGTCCTTTTTGAACGTTGACACCGTTTTCAACCGCCAATCTTGCATAATTTTCGAGTTTCTCCGCAAAAGATAACATAGCCATTCCTCCCGAATGTATGGTTTCGACAATGATGGAGATGAATCCTTTTTTACGCGAAAAACGCCCGCATTGTTGCGGACGTTTCCTGCAGTTTCGCGAACAACTCAAATCACCCAGTTTCCATTGCGGAACAATGGAACGGTTTCGCCGTTATCGGTGATGCCGTCAATGTCCAAATCAGCTGAGCCAATCATGAAGTCCTCATGAACAAGGCTGTTGTTGGCACCGCGATCCTTCAACTGCTCCGCACTCATCTTCGATCCGCCTTCAAGTGTCGACGGATACGCTTTACCAATCGCCAAATGGCAAGAAGCATTCTCGTCGTACAACGTGTTGTAGAAAATGAGCCCGGATTGCGAAATCGGGGAGTCGTACGGCACGAGCGCCATTTCCCCTAAATAATGGGATCCTTCGTCCGTGTCAATCAGATTTTCGAGAATTTCCTCGCCCGTTTCCGCTTGGCACTCAACGATTCGGCCGTTTTCAAACGTCAGCGTGAAACCGTCGATTAAACTGCCGTGATAATTGAACGGTTTCGTGTTCGTGACTTTACCGTTCGCGCCGGTTTTCAACGGCATTGTGAAAACTTCCTCGGTTGGAATGTTAGCAAAAAAATCGACGCCGTCCTCATTTGGACCGGCTCCTCCGACCCAAAGATGACCTTCCGGCAATTCAATCGTCAAATCCGTTCCCGGCGCGGTATAGTGAAGCTTTCTAAACTTCTTTTCGTTGAGATAATTCACCTTTTCATTAAGCGCCGATTGATGCTCGCTCCACGCAGCCACTGGATCTTCTCGATCCACGCGCGTCATTTTGAATATCGTCTCCCAAAGCTTTTCGAGCGCTTCATCCTCCGGGAGATCCGGAAACACTTTTAAAGCCCATTCCTTGGTTGCTGCAGAAATGACGCACCAACTCACTTTGTCTTTCATGCGAGCGTCTTTGTAGTCTGCGATCGCTTGCGCTTCCGCTTTGTTTGCGGCGGAGATTTTCTTACTGTCAATTCCCGTCAACAAATCCGGATTCGGCGTACGGATGTTTAGGAAAGTTGCCCCGTTTTCTGCCAATTCTTCGAACCATTTGGCTTTCCATTCAGGGTATTCATGAAAAGCTTCGTCCGGAGCGAGTTCGAATTTCGTTCGCTTGATGACATCGTCTTCCCAATCAAAATAGACATGTTTCGCTCCGGCTTCGTATGCCTTTTCGGCTATCTTTCGTACAAATCCGATGGTTTCGATCGGCGCATGCACCAAGAGCGTCTGCCCTTTTTGAACATTGTTCCCGATGCGAACGACAAGTTCGGCATATTTTTCAAGGTTCTTTTCAAAGGTCGACATGTACACCCCTCCTCAAAAACCATTCTACCACTCAGCGAACGTTCCGTCATCGTTGCGCCATATCGGGTTCTTCCAATCATGCCCTTCGCTGCCTGCCGATTTCACCCGTTCCTCGTCGATTTCAATGCCGAGACCCGGGCCGTCCGGTATCGCTGCATACCCATTCTCATAGCGGAACACTTTCGGATCGACTAAGTAATCGAGCAGATCGCTGCCTTGATTGTAATGGATGCCAAGGCTTTGCTCTTGAATGATGCAGTTCGGCGTGCACGCATCCAACTGCAACGATGCGGCCAAATTGATCGGTCCGAGCGGGGCGTGAGGAGCGACAGCAACATCGAATGTTTCCGCCATCGTCGCGATTTTCTTCGCTTCAAGGATGCCTCCGGTATGGGACAAATCCGGTTGGATGATGTCTACATACCCGTCCTGCAACATTTGCTTGAATCCCCATCTTGTATAATTCCGTTCACCGGATGCGATCGGAGTCGCCGTATGTGCCGCAATGTCACGCAAAGCCTCAATGTTTTCAGCCAATACCGGCTCTTCAATGAACATTGGACGGTAAGGTTCTAATTCTTTTACAAGAATTTTCGCCATTGCTTTATGCACTCGGCCGTGAAAATCAATTCCAATTCCGAAAGCGCCGCCGACCGCTTCGCGGATCGCCGCCACGCGGCTCACCGCAGCATCGACCTTTTCATAGCTGTCGATATAATTCATTTCTTCCGTACCGTTCATTTTGATCGCCGTGAATCCAGCTTCTGCTTTTTCTTTCGCAGCCGTCCCGACATCCTCCGGACGGTCGCCGCCAATCCAAGAATAAACGCGAATTTTTTCGCGCGCGGCGCCTCCAAGCATTTCATATACCGGCATGTTGTAATATTTGCCCTTAATGTCCCACAACGCCTGCTCGATTCCTGAGATCGCGCTCATCAATACTGGACCTCCGCGATAGAAACCCCCGCGGTAAAGCACTTGAAAATGGTCCTCGATTTTGCGCGGATCTTTCCCGATTAAATAATCCATGATCTCCTCGACGCAAGCTTTTACCGTATGAGCACGCCCTTCGACAATCGGTTCTCCCCAGCCGGACACACCTTCATCGGTTTCAATCTTTAAAAACAACCAGCGCGGCGGCACTTGGTACAAAGAAAAATTTGTGATTTTCAAAGCTTTCACCCTCCGATCTTATCGTGAAATTGTTTCGCTCTTTCTGTAAGTTCGGCTAATGTTTGTTCATTGATCGGCTGTTTTGCATTGACGAGTGCGCTGCCGAGCCCAGCGGCAACAGCACCATTTGCAAAATAGTCCTCAATGTTTTCCAGGCTGACCCCGCCGGTCGGCATGAGCGGAATGTGCGGGAGCGGTCCATGGATATCTTTCAAATAACGAGGTCCGAGCACATTGGCGGGAAAAACTTTGATAATGTCGGCCCCATGTTCATAAGCAGATAAAATTTCCGTCGGTGTCATCGCGCCGGGAATACTGACTGCGCCGTAACGCTTCGTCATTCGAATCGTATCAGGATTCACCGTCGGTGAAAAAATAAATTGCGCCCCCGCCATGATCGCTGCTCTTGCCGTTTCCGGATCGAGCACCGTCCCGGCGCCTACCGTCACCTCATCGCCGAGCTCGTTCGCCACCTTCTCGATCAACCTGAGTACGCCCGGTGTTTCCGCCGTAATTTCCAACACTTTCACGCCGCCGTTGCTCAGCGCCTTTGCAATCGCCAACACTTCTTCACCTTTCGCGCCGCGGATGACGGCTACGAGTTTATTCTCATAAATCGATTGCAACGTTTCCAATGTGATCGCCTCCTATCGTTTGACATCTTCACCGTTTTCGCTGCTCATGAAAGAAACGAGACGTTCCTTGTCCGGCAGCCCTTCCACATCTCCGTGTACCATTGTCACGATCGCCCCGACCGCGGCACCTCTTCTGACGGCTTTCGCCAACGGCAACTGATCCAACAAACCCGAGAGAAGTCCCGCCGCAAAACCGTCCCCGGCGCCAACCGGATCAACCACGCGCGGCACCTTGAAGGCATCGACCGTTCCACTTTCTTGATCTGCGGAATAATACGCCCCTTGTTCGCCAAGCTTAACCACAACAGTGGCCGCGCCAAGTTCATGAAACCGGCGGGCAAGCGTTTCCGGCTCGCGGCTGCCGAACAAAAAATCACCTTCATCAAGACCCGGCAATACGATATCTGCGCGTCCGGAGAGATCGAGCAACGCGTTTCGCGCCTCTTCCTCTGACCATAACTTCCGACGCAAGTTCGGATCAAAAACGACCTTTACGCCATGTTGTTTCGCCGCTCGAATCGCGTGAAGCATTGTCTCATAACAACTCGCACTTAAGGCCGGTGTGATGCCGGACAAATGAAGAAAGTCGGCCTGCGCAACATATGATTCGTTCACATCGTCGGGCGTCAGCCGGCTGGCGGCCGACCCGGCCCGATAATACTGCACACGCATTTCTTCCTCACTGATTTGTTCCTTGAAGTACAAACCCGTTGCTGCGTCAGGGTCGAACGTCACTTCGCTAACGTCGACCCCTTCACCGCGTATAAAGGTTAAGATTTTTTTTCCGAATTCATCATTTCCCAATTTGCTGATCCATCCAGTTCGGTGGCCGAGCCTCGCCAATCCGATTGCTACATTCGATTCGGCACCGGCGACCTTCGCAGTAAATCGATCGGCATACCTCATGAATCCGGTCGATTCTGCAGACAACAAAACCATGGTTTCTCCCATCGTTACGACGTTCATAGTTCAAGCTCCTTCTTCTTTAACACTTGTGGAATTCTCAAATGGCTCGGTCGTTCCCCGTTCCTTGCGCTTAAAAATGATCTGCAATTGAACACAGCAGCTTTCATAAGCTGCGTGAGTTAATTACTAATTTTTTACAAATCGGTTCGTTATCGAAGACGTCAAAAATGACCCATCTTCATTGTCCGCGCGGTCGAAAATGAACAAGAATGGCTTTTCCGACGCCGGTACGCAGGCTGGCGCTCTATTCCTATTTTCAACTTCCAGTAAGTCAGCACCCTTTTGTGCATCCAACGAATCCATGACCGCATGGCCCCGCTCCTGCAGTTTCAGGCCTAACCTGTACCTTTCGGCAGTTGGATCAATGGAAGTATACGTAAGGCGCGATCAACGGACGTACAGAACCGCAAATATTGGAGGATCCCCCGAAACAACAACACTGCTCCTTTATAAGGAACAGTGTTGTAAAATATATTTTTCCACATCATAACCTGCGATACTAGTGGAGTCAATATCGACTGGAAAAATACACAAACCGCTCCCCGGCAACCATCATATGAAACTTTTGGTTCGGATACGTATGAAATAAGTAATCTACAAAATAAGCAGGATTATCCGTATTGTTCGGAAACAAATCAAAGTGAATCGGGATGAGCATGTCGGCTTGCACGCAGTCACTGAAATCGCAAGCTTCCCGAAAATTCATGTTCCCGATGATGCCGCGGCGCGTACGCGCGTAATCTCCGCCGTTGATCGGCAAAAAAACGATGTCCGGAGCAAAAGCTGCCACTGTTTCCACGATTTTTTCGTCAACAATCGTGTCCCCGCTATGAAACAACTTAACACCATTTCCTTCGATCAAATAACCTAAATGTTCTGCGTTTCCATCGGCATCAAATACATACGTATCATGCGCGACAGCGATCGGTGTGATTCGAAAACCGCCGATTGAAAACCTTTGGTTTTGACACGCAGCAATGATTCGCTCTTCGCCGATCCTTTCCGGCAGCAGATGACGATGGGCGGGCGGCACAGCAAATTTCGCCGCTTTCGCCGTTTTCGCAATGCCCTTTAACGTACAGGGATCTAAATGGTCATCGTGTTCATGAGTGATGATTACCCCATCAAGCGCCGACAATTCTTCCGGCGCAAACGGCGCGGGAAATGCACGAACAAATTCCGTCCCCGGCTTATTTTTCTCAATGCAATCGGTCAAATACGGATCAATGCAAATCGCTCCATCATCTTTCGATCCTTTGATGATCACACCCGATTGCCCTAAGCTCCAAATCGCAACCGATCCGCACGGCAGATCGGTTGCATCCATTTGCTTCTTAAGCGACTTCACTTTCAATGGCACCTCCTGCCTCCGTTTTCCATTTTACCTTCCCATCCAACCCCCGTCTACGACGATCGTTTCTCCGTGGATGTAGTTCGATGCTTCGGAGGCAAGAAACAGCGCTGCACCGGCAACATCTTCCGGTTTCCCCCACCTGCCTGCAGGAATGCGTTCAAGAATTTGCCGATTTCGCGTTTCATCTTCCATTAAAGCCGTGTTCATGTCCGTTGCCATGTAACCGGGGGCAATTGCATTAACATTGACGCCATGCTTTGCCCATTCGTTCGACAGAGATTTCGTAAATTGAGCGACCGCTCCTTTGCTCGCCGCATAAGCCGGGACGGTGAGACCGCCTTGAAACGAAAGCAATGAAGCAAGATTAACAATCTTTCCTTTTCCTTGCTTCAACATCGCTTTCCCTGCAGCTTGACAAAGAAAGAAAACGGTTTTTGCGTTCACGTTCATTACATCGTCCCAATATTGTTCGCTGAATTCAACAGCTGGCGCGCGTCTTTGAACGCCGGCATTGTTGACCAATATGTCCAATTTCCCAAAATGGTGAATCGTCTCGTCGACGATCGTTTTCACTTGCGATGCGTTGGTTAAATCAAAACGAATCGTCACACACTTTTTTCCTAACTTTTCAATCTCCGCAACCGTATCCGATTCTTGTTCGGATCGTTGCACGATTGCGATATCCGCCCCTGCGCGAGCGAGGCCGAGCGAAATTCCTTTCCCCAGCCCCCGGTTCCCTCCGGTTACAACCGCAACTTTCCCTTCAAGGTTAAATAATTCGAGCATGCAGGTCCTCCTCGTTCGATCATAGCATTCACCCCCTCGGAAAAGGGGGTGATGAGAAATTAAGACAAAATGTTGCGGAACGTAATGTTTTTCACTTGCGTCAATTCTTCAAGCGTAACCGACAAGCCTTCTCGGCCAAGTCCGCTCTTCTTGTAACCGCCGAACGCCGCCACATCTGGACGATACAAGCCGGTTCCGTTAACCGCGACAGATCCTGTTTGCATTTTATAGGCCGTGTTCATGGCGCGCGCCATATCTTGAGTGAACACTGAACCGCTCAAGCCGTAAATCGACTGATTTGCAATTTTCACGGCTTCTTCATCGGATTCGAACGAGATGATCGGCAAAACCGGACCGAAGATTTCCAAGTCTCCGGCGACCTCCATTTCCGGTGTCACTCCGCCTAATACGGTTGGCGTAACAAAACATGGATCGAGACGCTCCCCGCCGTATAAACGATGAGCACCAGTTTTTACCGTCGCTTCAATTTGCTCCGCCACTGTTGCTGCCGCTTTTTCGCTGATAAGCGGCCCTACTTTCGTATCCCGCTCCATCGGATTTCCTACTTTATAAGTCTCTAAAGCTTGAATCAATTTATGCGTGAACGGTTCTACGACATTTTTTTGCACAATAAACCGTTTGCTGGCACAACAACATTGCCCGTTTGCGATCGTTCTTCCAAAAATCGCATGATCGACGACCTCATCAAGGTTTGCATCATCGAAAACAACCATTGCGTCGTTGCCTCCGAGTTCGAGGAAGACGCGCGAAAGATGTTTGGCCGCATTTTGCGCCACTCGCACCCCAGTGTTCGTATCGCCGGTCATACTCACAATGTCGACTTTAGGACTCAATGCCAAAATTTCGCCGACAACCGATCCACGGCCCGTAACAATTTGCATGACATTCCCCGGGACCCCTGCTTCATACAACAACTCGGTTACACGAATCACCGTTAATGGGGCTTCGGTTGCCGGTTTTAACACGACAGCATTGCCGGCTGCCAAGGCAGGAGCAACTTTATGTGAAAACAAATCAATCGGAAAATTGAATGGTAGAATCGCACCCATGACTCCGATTGGCTCACGCCTCGTCATGTACACGTCTTTTTCAAGCCCAGGCTGCGCGTCGAGCGGCGCTGTGATGCCGTATAAGCTTTTCGATTTTTCCGCGAATCCTTTAAACAGTCTCGTTCCCGTATCGATTTCCCATTCGGCTTGCTCAAAAGGCTTGCCGTTTTCTTTTGTCAAAATCTCCGCCAATTCCGCTTTATGGTCTTGGAGCAAGTCAGCAAATTTAACCAAAATTTCATAACGTTCATGTGTCGGCGTTTTCGCCCAAACTTCTTTACCGGTTTGCGCAATATCGAGTGCCTCTTCGACATCTTCAGGCGTTGCCATCGGAATGTAGTCGATCACTTCCTGTGTAGCTGGATTCGAAACGGCAGTTCTTTCGCCGTCACGAGCGGTTCTTGCTTCCCCGTTAATGAGCATTTTTCCTAATCCGTTCATTGATGTCATGTGGACAACCTCCTGCTATTCTTTCTTGTAAGTAGCCTCGACTGAAGGATAACGATAACGATCAAAAATACGCCGCGAATGACCGGCTGCCACCATGAATTGATGTCGCCTTCCAGATTGATAATGTTCAAAATGACACCGAGTAACATGACGCCGTAAAAAGTACCGGAAATATTGCCTTTACCGCCGGTAAGAATCGTTCCGCCAATGACGACGGCAGCAATCGCATCCAGTTCCCAAGTATTTCCCGCCACGGCTTGAGCAACTCCTCCGAGCCGCGAAGCGAGCACCACGCCGGCAAGACCGGAGAGCGCTCCATTGATCACGTAAACCCAGATTTTTATACGATCGACTTTCAATCCCATCAATTTGCTCGCCTCTTCATTTCCGCCGACCGAATAAATATGGCGTCCAAATCCCGTTTGTTTCAACATCCACGCCGCAACAGCCGCCAGCAAAACAAAAATCCAAATAGGCGTCGGTACACCAAAAAACGACCCGCGGCCGAAAAATTTATAGATTTCATGGATGGAAGAGTCGACCGTCAATGAATGCTGATTCGTTACGGCATAAACCAATCCGCGTATACCGATCATCGTTGCGAGCGTAACGATGAAAGGATCGATTTTGCCTTTCGTAATGAAATATCCGTTGACAAACCCTAAAGCACCGGTTATTACCAACGGTACGAGCAAAGCGGCCACTAGTCCATATTGGGAAAAGTACGCAGATACGATGCCGCCAAGCGCAAGCAAAGAGCCGACAGACAAATCGATACCGCCCGTTAAAATGACAAGCGTCATGCCGATCGCCACAATCCCGAGCATGCTGTTTTGCCGCAAAACATTCAAGATGTTCATTTGAGTTAAAAATGAATCATAGCGAATCGAAGCGGCGATAACAATCAAGATAAGCGCTGTGAGTGCGCCGTGTTTTTGCAAAAAATGGCTGACTTTCGCAAAGCCGGATCGGCTTATCGGCGGATGTTTGATATCGGTAGCCACGGTGCAAACCTCCTCATGCCTGATTTCCTCTCTGTAAATAGACGGCAACAATAATAATGGCGGCCTTCAACACTAACGAATAGGAATGCGGGATATCGTTCATATTGAAGGTTGTCGTAATCAAACCCATTAAGATCGCGCCAATTACCGTTCCCCAAATGTATGGCCGGCCTCCGGTCATTAACGTTCCGCCGACGACGACAGCCGCGATTGCGTCAAGTTCGATTAACTGTCCAATGTTGGTTGCATCTGCCGCAGCAAGCCTTGATGTTTCAATAATTCCCGCAAAACTCGCTAACACCGCAGCAATGACGTAAACAGATATTTTCACGAAGTTGACTTTGACACCGGCAAGTTGCGCCGCTTTCTCGTTGTCGCCGATCGCCTCAATGTATCTCCCGAAAGACGTATATTTAACAACCAGGTAAAACAACAATGCCGTTATTAGCATGATCAAAACCGGAATTGGAATGGCTCCGATTTCTCCTTTTCCAATCGTTTCAAAGCTAGGCTTGTCAAACGACACAAGGTAGCCGTCCGTCGCGATTTGTGCAATGCCGCGCCCGGCAATCATCATCGCAAGCGTGACAATAATTGGTTGGATTCGGAAATAGGAAATAATCGTTCCGTTCAGTAAACCGATGATGGCAGCAACGACTACAGCGCCAAGGACCATCATCCACATGCTGCTGTGTAAGAAAAATGTTGTCGTGACGGCTGCGATTGCCATGATCGCGCCGACGGAAAGATCGATGCCGCCGGTGGCGATCACGAGTGTCATGCCGATCGAAACAAGGACTGTCGTAGATACATGAAGCAGCACGTTCCATAACGTTTGCATGTCGAGGAAATTGTTCGTCACGATTGAGTTAAAAATCACCAAGGCTACGAGAACCGCGACTGCCCCGTATTTACGGCTCACTTCCCGAAAGGACGGGAGTTCGCGCTTCGGTTTTGGAGATTCAACCACTGGCTTTTGCTCAACTTTTAAATCTTTCATGACACAACCGTCCCCTTTTGTTCGGACTCGATCCTCGAACTTGAAGCAATCATTTGCATGATTTGTTTTTCGTTGCGGTCTTCTCCAGTGAGTTCCCCGACTTTTTCACCGTCGCGAATGACGGCAATGCGATCCGTATGATGAACCAATTCCTCGAATTCCGACGAAATCATTAATATGCTTAAACCCTCTTTTGCCATATCCGCAATAAGAGAATGGATCTCCGCTTTTGCACCAACATCAATTCCTCGTGTTGGTTCATCAAGGATCAACAATTTCGGATTCGTTGCCAACCATCTAGCCAACAACACTTTTTGCTGATTGCCGCCGCTCAAGTTTTTGATTTTTTGATTGGCATTTGGCGTTTTGATGCCCATATTGCGAATGTATCGTTCGACAATTTCATTTTGTGTTTTCCGCGATAGGATGCCCCACTTTGAAATTTTCGGAAGCATTGAAATCGTTAAGTTTTCCTTCACCGACATGTTCGGAATGATGCCTTCAGACTTTCTTTCTTCCGAACAATAGCCGATGCCGAGTTTCACCGCGTCATAAGGAGCTTTCAAATGTTTTTCTTCACCCATAAACAACACTTGGCCTTTATCTGCCCCGTGTACGCCGAAGATCACTTGTGCCGTTTCGGTGCGTCCCGATCCGAGCAAACCGGCCAATCCAAGCACTTCCCCTTTCCGAATGTGCAAGTCGACGGATTTTACTTTGTTGCCTTGGGAAATGCCTTTCAATTCTACAATCACTTCTTCATCATCGCTGATATTGGCTGCTTTTTGCTTCGATAGTTTCTCGACTTCTTCTTCCGTCCTGCCGATCATATGGGAAATTAATTGAATTTGGTTGAGTTCCTGCACGAGCCAGGTGCCGATGTAATGACCGTCTCTCAACACGGAAATGCGGTCGCAAACCGAGTAAATTTCATCAAGACGATGACTAATGTAAAGAATCGACACACCTTCGCTTTTCAGTTTCCGGATGACTTTAAACAAGATTTGCACTTCTTGGTCGTTTAACGAAGACGTCGGTTCATCCATGACAACCAATTTCGCTTTCATCGAAATTGCGCGAGCGATTGACACCATTTGTTGCACCGCCGCACTTAATTCCGATACAGGCGTTCGCACATCGACTTCAATGCCCATGTCTTTCAAGATCGCTTCCGATTCTTGATGCGCTCTTTTCCAGTCGATCGATCCCCATCGTTTTTTCGGTTCCCGTCCCATGAAAATGTTTTCCGTAACGGAAAGGAACGGACTCAAACTAATCTCTTGATAAATCGTGCTGATTCCGTTCAATTGTGCATCGAGAGCAGATTGAAAGTTCACTTCTTCACCATCGAAGACGACGGTCCCTTCATCTTTGCCGTAAACGCCGGTCAAAATTTTGATCAACGTTGATTTGCCCGCACCGTTTTCCCCCATGAGCGCATGCACTTCGCCTTTTTCCATTTCGAAAGTAACGTCGTCAAGCGCTTTAACGCCGGGGAAACTTTTCTTAATATGGTCCATCTCCAGCAATTTCCGTTTTGACATTGTGTCACCTCCGGTGCAATTGCACTGCCGGCCCTTCAGCCGGCAGTCTGTTCAAATTTTAAAATGCGGAATCAACATATTTTTTCGCGTTGCTCTTGTCGTAGAACAAATCTTCGTTGATGATTTTCGTTGGGACTTCTTCCCCATTTTCAAGCTTTTTGATGACATCGAAGGCCACCGGTCCGAAATCGGGGCTGCACTGGACGATTGCATTGATTTTTCCGTCGATGATTGCTTGCAAACCATCTTTCGTTCCGTCGATGGAGACAATTTTGATGTCTTTGCCCGGTTTTTTGCCGTACGCTTCGATCGCGTTGATTGCGCCGAGCGCCATCTCGTCGTTATGGGCATAAACGGCCGTTACCTGGTCACCGTAGGACTGCAACAAGTTTTCCATAACCTTCTGTCCTTTGGCACGAGTGAAATCGCCGTCTTGTGAGGCAATAATTTCCATTCCTGGGACATCTTTGATAACGCTTACAAAGCCTTCATGACGATCTTTTGCGACGGAAGAACCTGTCGTTCCGAGGAGCTCAATGATTTTGGCTTTACCTCCGGTTTCCTCTTTCAACCATTTAGCGGCCCGCTTTCCTTCTTGAATGAAGTTGGAACCGATAAACGTCACATAATCTTCACCTGGGGTTCCCTTTGCTTCGCGGTCGATCAAGATAACCGGAATACCTGCTTTTTTCGCAGCATCCAAAGCCGGAGCCAACCCGAGATATTCACGCGGCGCAAGCAAGATGTAATCGACCCCTTTGGCAATCATGTCTTCAACATCGGAAACTTGCTTGGCGGTATCGCTGTGCGCGTCCGTGTAAACCAACTTGATGCCGCGTTTTTTGGCTTCCTCTTTAATGCTTTTCGTTTCCGCCACGCGCCACGGATTGTTGTTTTCCATTTGCGAAAATCCAACAACGAGTTGACCGTCGTCTTTCCCAGCGTTTCCGGAATCGTTGCTGTTGGATGCATCGCTGTCCGATACGCTGTCCGTGCTCGCGCATCCAGCTAGTGCGAAACTAAAAACCATCATGATAGCCAAGACGAAATTAAGCTTTTTCAACATTTCCCATAACCTCCGTTAGTACATATTTTCACATTGTAATGAGTACCTTCACTGCGTTTCCGCTTTTTAAGGCGTCGAATCCTTTTTGTGCATCCTGCAGCGAAAATTCATGCGTAATGATGTTGTCGAAACCTTCGTTATTGACCATTAGATCCAAAGCAATCTCGTAATCACGTTTTGTATAAACCCTCGTACCCGTTATCGAAATTTCTTTGAAAGTGATGGATTGCAAATCCAGCGGTGCTGGTTGTTTGTAAGTTCCGACAAGCACGATTTGCCCATTGACTTTAGTGACTTCCGGCAAGATACTCGCCACCGATGGATGCGCGGCGCAATCAAAGACTACATCGGCATGACCCCCTTTAAAGTGATCGTTCAACAAGCTAAGAAAATCTTTATCTTGTGGATGAAGGACAGCAAATCCAAGTTGTTCCGCCAGTTCACGGCGAAACGGATGAACCTCGACGATCACGAGATTTCGGACGCCCATATGACGCAATGTATAGGCGGTACATAAGCCGATCGGTCCGGCCCCAAAAACAAGGCATTGATCCCCCGGCTTAAACTTCGATTTACGAACAGCGTGCACGGCAACAGCGTAAGGTTCAATAAGCGCCCCTTGTTTGATCGACAGCGAAGCCGGCAACTGAAAAACTTCATCCGCAGGCACAGACACATACTCGGCCATCCCGCCCGCACGGTCGATGCCGACAAGGCGAAGATTTTCGCAAACGTGAGGAATTCCGTCCAAGCAAGAAGAACAAGTGCCGCATGATAAAATGGGCCGGGCGGTCACCGGCGCCCCCGCGGTCAGTTCGGGATGGCTTACAATTTCTCCGGCAAATTCATGACCGAGGACAAGAGGACCTTTCGCCCTCGGATGCCCTCCGCCGTATATGTTTAAGTCGGTTCCGCAAATCCCGCAATAGTGCACTTTCACGATCGCCCAACCGGATTCCGGTTCGGGGATGCCGCACGATTGCAGCGATATTGTCTCTGGCTGTTCGTATACGACCGCTCGCATTTTCTCAGACAATGAATTCACCCCGATCAGAAGCTACACGATTGACGGGATAACGGATCGGTTCTCCTTCGATCAATCGAGCCGCTTCTTCCGCCGCTTTTCGTTTCAAGTCGTATGCGGACTCTTCGGCATACCAAGCCGAGTGCGGCGTAAGAATGACGTTGTCATACGCGAATAACGGATGATCGGCCTCGGGAGGCTCGTTTTCAAGAACGTCCAAACCGGCACCCGCGAGCTTGCCGCTCCGAATCGCTTCTATGAGCGCCGTTTCTTCAATGATCGGTCCTCTCGCTGTATTGACGATGATCGAACCGTCTTTCATTTGTTTAAACGTTTCCCGTCGAAACATGTGCTTCGTTTCCTCGGTAAGCGGCACGTGAATCGTAATCATGTCCGCTTCCTTCAATAAGGTCGCAAAATCGACTTGACGGACGTAAGGATCGTCGGAATAGTCCTTATGATCGACTCCAATTACGTTCCAGCCCATGACCGAAGCTTTTTTGGCAACGTTATATCCGATCCGCCCCAACCCGATGACACCGAGCGTTAATTCGCTCGTGCGCCGGATCGGCCGGGAAACTTGAAAATCCCAGTTCCCTTTTTTAACGTCTTCGGAAAGCAAACTCACTTTCCGAATCAAGTTAAACAGTAAAGCGAGGGCGTGATCAGAAACCTCTTGTACGCCATAATCAGGCACATTGCAAATTTGCACGGCAAACTCCGTTGCCGCCTCAACATCCACATTGTCCACGCCCACACCGTAGCGAACGACAAACTTTAATTCTTTCAATTCAGCAAGGACTTTTCGAGTGATCGGCGCATACTGATTGATCAACCCTTGAGCGTCTTTACACTTTCGAATGACATCTTCTTCTGTCAAGCACTGTTCCAACTCAACTTCGATGTTTTGGCGGCGCAAAACATCCTTTTCAATATCGACGGAAGGATGGTCACAATCAGTGATTTTTATGAGTCGTTTTGGCATAAATGGCACTCCTAACCGATATGAGAATTAGCTTAAAACGTTTCCTCCGTCGACATTCACTGTTTGTCCGGTCATGTAATCCGAATCCGGCCCTGCCAAGAAAGCAACCACTTTGGCAACGTCTTCCGGCTGCTCCATCCTTCCTAACGGAATCGCTTCGACGGCGCGTCGCTTCGGTTCCCCTAATGGAAGATTTTGCAATTCTGCAAATTTTTTATCGACTTTTTCCCAGAAAGGCGTATCCACGACTCCTGGAGCCACTGCATTGACGTTTACTTGATCTTTCGCAAGCGCCAGTGCCGCCGACTGCGTGATGCTGATGACGGCAGCTTTGCTCATGCAGTATGATAAGGCAAATTCCTCTCCGCGGCGGCCGGCTTGCGAAGCGAGGTTGACGATTTTCCCGCTTTTTTGCTTAGCCATATACTCAGCCGCTGCTTGCAACGTGAAAAACAAACCTTTTACGTTCACTTCATACTGGATATCCAATTCTTTCTCATCAATGTCAAAAATGCGGTTAAACATGCCGACGCCGGCATTGTTTACGAGAATATCGAGACCACCGAGCTTGTCCGGTACTTGGCTGACCACATTGCGCACCGCTTCGCGATCGCGCACGTCTACTTGCAGTGCCAAACTTCTGCGTCCCATCTTTTCGACTTCCGCCGCTACGCTTTTCGCATTATCTTCAACGAGATCAGCAATCGCAACGTCCGCGCCCTCTTCTGCCAATTTTAACGTGATGGCTCTACCAATCCCTTGACCTGCTCCTGTAACGAGTGCGACTTTTCCATCTAATTTTCCCATCGTTTTTCCTCCCCTGAAATCTGTTCATTAAACGAGTGTTGCGCCCGTATCAACCTTGTATTTCTTGACTGTGTCCTCATTCAGTGTAACCCCGAGACCCGGACGGTTCGGCACGTTGACCCTGCCTTCAGCATCGATCTTAATTTCCTCGTTGAACAACTCGCTGCGCAACGGATTCGGATTTTGATCGAATTCCAACAATCCGCCATTTGGAATCGAAGCGATAAAATGCAAGTTAGCAACGAGGCTGACGGCTGAAGAAAAGACATGCGGAATGACCGGGAGACCGTAAGCATGCGCGAAGGCAGCAATTTTTTTACATTCGGTTACGCCGCCGGACCAAATCACATCCGGTTGAACGATGTCCACAGCACGTCTTGTAATTAATTCTCTAAATCCGTAAAGACCCACTTCCGTTTCATATCCGGAAACCGGCATGTCCAACTGATGAGCGACGAGCGCACTTCCCTCAATATCCTCGGTGTCAACCGGTTCTTCGAACCATTCAATGTTATAAGGCTCAAACGCCCGGGCCATTTTTATGGCGAGTGAAGGTGTCCATGCGTTGTTTGCATCAATCGCCAACTTCGTTTTCGGACCGATTGCTTCTCTCACTTTTGCTACTCTTTCAATATCCTCTTCTAAAGAAACCGTTGCGAAATCGGTGTGATCCATATTGTGAAGCGGATTCAGCATCGGCTCGAGATTGCGGCCAATCTTCATTTTGACACCTTTAAAACCTGCTTCAACATAGCCGGCCATCTCATTCGCGAGGTCATCCGGACTTTTTCCTTCCGCATAAAAACCAGCGCTTGCATACGCCTCCACTTTTTCACGATAACCGCCAAGCAAGCGATACAGCGGGGTGTTCGTTGCTTTGCCGATAATATCCCAGAGCGCGATATCGATACCGCTGACAGCCGTAAATAAAATGCCTTTTCTTCCATGTTGATGGGAAGGAATCGTCATTTTCCGGAACAAACGCTCGACTTGGAAAGGGTCTTCTCCGATCAAGCGCGGTTTCAATTCATGCAGGATTACGGCTTCCGTCGACTCCATCGGCCCTCCGTAAGAAGCAGCCTCACCGATCCCTGTCAATCCTTCATCAGTATGCACTTGCACGAGCAGCAAATTTCGCTGCCCCATGTAATGGATCGCGTCCGCCATCGGTCGATCCGGTGTGTAAGATAACTTCACTGTTGTTATGTCTGTGATTTTCATCCCTTGCCTCCCCAGGTTATTGATTCGAACGCATTGACGGAACATAACCTAACCGCTTTGAAATGTTTTCCGCTGTATCTTTCAGCCGCGGAATGATCGTTTCCCGTCTTTCATTGATTCTTTGCGTCGGTCCGGCGATGCTGGTCGCAGCAATCACTTGACCGGTGTACGTAAAAATCGGCACCGCAATACACGACAACCCGCTTTCCGCTTCCTCTTGGTCAAGCGCATACCCGCGCTCACGAATGTTGCTTAATTCTTGTAAAAATTGCTGCCGGTCCGTGATCGTATTTTCTGTATAACGCGGCATCCCTTTGACGCTTAAGATTTTGTCAACTTCAGCAAGTTCAAAATGAGACACGATCGCTTTGCCGAGTCCGGTTGAATGGATCGGTTTTCGCGTTCCCAATTGCGCGTTCGTAATCACCGATTGCCACCCTTCCACTTTGTAAACGTATACAATTTCGCCGTTATCATAAACCGCGATAAAACAAGTTTCTCCGAGTTCCTTCGACACTTGACGTACGTAGTCGGAAGCGATGTCGATCCAGTTCTTTAATCCGCTCATGCCGACTTCAATCGCCTTGACACCAATTTCATATTTTTCAGTCATTTGTACTTGTTCGACGAAGCCTCTCGCCTTCAATGTTTCCAAAAGGCGATGGGTTGTGCTTTTGGGAAGGCCAAGCGCTGTGCTGATTTCTCCAACACCTGTTTCCCGGCGCTTCTCAGCCATAAATTCCAAAATCGCCAACACCCGTTCAACGGAAGAATTGGAATCTACCTTCACTTGCGACAATGGAACACCACCTCACTTTTTTTAAATAACACTCTATAATCGGAACGATGTTCCGTTTTTTTCTGATTTAAGATTAAGCGTTTTCACATCGTTTGTCAACATAATTTTTTAAAAACTTTCTCGATTCTCCGTTTTCAAATCGTCCCACAATGAAAAAAAGCTTTTCCCCCCGCTTAAAAACTGCGGAACGGAAGAGCTTTTGTTAGCAAAACATCGCTATTTAAATCAGTAATGCCGCCATGCCTGTTGATAGAGCCGGATCAAATTCGGATGGCTGAGCGTGTTCGGCTGAAACACATAACGTTCGCCATCATCCACAATGTCAGCATCCTCGTCTTTGCCGAACTTCGTCAGCGAGGGGATCATTGAACTTTTTAAAAATCTCGTCTTGACAGGAATTTGCCAAGCCTTGACTTGAAACGGATGCCGCGCGGCAAACACAAAGCCCCAATTGCCGAAACTCGGCACGTCGACGTGTAAGTTTTGCGTATACAAATCGGCACTCTCGACCGTTTTGTTGATCGTCCAATACACTTTCGTCGCAAAAACCGGACTCGTCGCCTGCACCATCATCGCACCTGTCGGCGCTAAATGATTTCTTACGAGTTCATAGAATTCCCGCGAATACAACTTATTGAGTGAAATCGAATTCGGGTCGGGCAAATCGATCAAGATGACGTCGTAGAGTCCCCGGTTCGTTTTCAAATATTGAAACGCATCCTCGTGAATGACGGACACCCGCGGATCATGCAGCGAATCATGATTAAGCGCCGTTAGCATCGGATCCGTCTTCGCCAAATGAGTCATCGCCGGATCGAGATCGACAAGCGTCAATTGATGCACGCTTTTGTATTTCAAGACTTCCCTTGCCGCGAGTCCGTCGCCGCCGCCGAGAATGAGGACGTCATGCGGCTCGTCCGCGAGCGCCATCGCAGGATGAACGAGCACCTCGTGATAACGGAATTCATCGACCGAGGAAAATTGCAAGTTTCCGTTTAAATAAAGCCGTAAGTCGCCTTGCTCTTTCGTCATCACGATATGTTGGTATTGGGAATCCTCGGAAAAGATAATCGGATCACGGTAAAGTTTTTGCTCAAAAGAAAATGCCGCCTCATCACCGAGGAACGCACCGGTCGTCAATAAAAGCAAGACAAGGACACCGATGGTTCCATAGGTCCGCGGACGTTTGATTTCGTCACGGAACGTGATAACGGTCCAAAGCGCAACCGCAGCATTCGCGACGGCCACGAGAAACGCCGTTTTCACGAGACCGAAAGCCGGACGCAGCCATAAAATAAAAAGGATGCCCCCGATCAACCCGCCGGCATAATCCGAAAACAATACGCGCGCAGTACTTTTGTTAACGGCCACTCCGATTTCGTTGGCCTTCCGAATCAAAATCGGCAACTCGAGGCCGGTGAGAACACCGACAAGCAAGATGACGACATACAAATAAAGGGCGTCCGTACCCGCAGGCAAATACGCGCTGGCGCCAAACATGAAAAGGGCGGAAAAGCCGCCGATCAAGGCAACGGCAAACTCCACCCAAATGAAGACGTTCATTAATCGACTCAGCACTTTCTCGCTTAAGAAAGCGCCGATTCCCATTCCGGTCAGGAAAAGCGAAATCGTGATGGTATACTGTTTCACGCCGTCCCCAAGCACGTAAGAACCAAGTGCTCCGAACAAAACTTCAAAGATGATGCCGCAAATCGAAACGATGCCGGACGCCCAATAAATTCGTTTCACTTTTTTCAAATCGTTGCGTTCCATAGTTTTCACCCGGTTGTTATGTAATGGATGCACCGATGACGAGACCGAGTCCAATAGAGATCGACATCGAGATGATTCCGACGGCAACATTGCCTTCTTTCAACTTCGTTTGCACGGAAAAAGTGCGCGTCAACCATTCGAACAAGAAATAAACAATGATTTGCAACACAACACCGAAAGCTCCCCAGATCATCGTCGAAGGGATCGAAGCATTTTCGAGAATCGAAAACATTAAAATGACGGAAATTCCAATAATTTTCCCTCCGACCGAAAGCGCTACGGCTGCATTACCTTCCTCGATTTCTTTCCAATCTTTGTATTGCGTCGTAATCCACTCAAACACGATGATGCCGACGAGAACAATGACGCCCGCGGCAACGAAATAAGCGAGTGTCGCCAAAAAAGGTCCCATAATCTTCAACCCTTTCACATAGTGATGAATTTATTATTTGCCTGCATTCGGTCCGCCGCCCCTGAAAAAGCCGGACATGGATCCACGAAAAGAAGGAACCGTCTGCGGTCCTTTGTAATGCCCTCCAGAATGAACATAGCCGCCGTAACATGGATTGAAAGCGTGGCGGCACCGCGACGATTGCCTTTTGCCCCAATCATCGACGTCGAACAATTCGTCCAACAGATAAAGAGCCAACAATCCTTCAAAGAAACTCGGGCGGTAATTGTCGCGCACAAACGTGTAAGACGCCACCTCGATTTCCGTATTGTCCGGATTTGCCTTGCTCTTCATCAAAGTGACGAAATAATCGTCGTACACTAACACTTGCTTCCCGTCTTGTTTGTCGCTGATCCGGTTCGGCTTCTTTTTCTTCGTCAATTGCTGGACGACGTCGTCGATGCTTTGATTCTTCGCCACATAGATCCGTGCGACATCGTTCGCATCAATGCTGCTTTGCACGGTGTCTTTCAATGGATACGTCGCCGAAACGATATCTTTCACCGTTTGGCCGCATCCGGCCAAAACGAGAACGAGCAACATGCACACGCTCACCGTTTTCCCTTTCATCGAACCCCTCCTCGCAAACAGAAAAAGGGGGAAAGAACGGTTATTCTTTCCCGAGCTTTTTCTTTAATGCCGCCAATTCGTCGTCGACGCTGTCCTTTCCGTCGAGTTTTTCAAACTCGTCGTCCAGACTCCGGTTCGCCGAACGCAAATCTTCGCTCGTTTCCGCTTCCGCTTCATACCGCATCACTTTCTCTTCCATTCGTTCGAAGCCGGCCCGCGACGCATCCGACCCGATCCCGGACATCGTCCGGTTGATCTTTGTCTGCGCCTTCGCCGACTCCGCCCGCGCTTTCAACGAATCCTGCTTCAATTTCATCTCTTCATACTCGTCTTTCATCTCTTGCAGCTTGCTTCGCAGCGCCGCCGAATCCTGCTTCGCCCGCTCCCACGCGTCACGAAGCGAATCCGCATGCGAATCATGATGCTTTTTATCTTCGAGCGCGCGTCTCGCCAAATCGTCGTCCCCGGCTTCAATCGCCTTCTCCGCTTGAAGCTGGCGCTTTTCAACGAGCTTCTGAGCATCTTCATATTTCTTTTTCAACATTTTTTCATTGGCGATCTGTTTCGCTACCGCCGTTTCCGCTTCATGAATGTCTTCTTCCATGTCGCGCATGAATTGGTCAAGCATTTTCACCGGATCTTCCGCTTTATCGAGAAGCGCATTCAATTCCGAACTGACTACGGTTTGCACCCGCTTGAATAATTTAAACATGTACTTTTTCCTCCCTGCCGCCAATTAGCTTCCGGCAATGATTTTGATTTCAAAGTCTTCGATCGGCTTGCCGCGGCTCACTTCCACTTCGCCGCCCCAAATTTCAACCGACAACAATCGTTCCTCGTCCTCGTCCGAGTAATCGAAGTAGCGGACTTCTTCCCCGCTTACATTCTTCCCGCGTCCTTCACCGCGAACCCTTGCCGTCCCGTATTCCGACCGTTGATAACTAACCCCGTCGATGACAAGGCAATCCGGAATCGGCTCGCTGATCTTATGTTTGATGCGTTCGTACACGGCGAGTTCCAGTTCGTCGTCCATTTCGACACTGAGCCAACGTGAACCGCGGTCGCCTTGAAGCTGGTATTCCAGCCATTCGTAACCGCCGTCATGATAAGTCAGTTTTCCGACAACTTGATAGTCCGCCAAATCGTATTCGACGATGTCACCGACTTGAATGTGGAACAGGTCACGCTTGATCGGCCCCTGCCTCTCCTCCTTTTTCCCGAACATCTTTGAAAAAAGGCCCATATCCCCACCTCTATTCGACTCTTGCTGTTACACTTACCATTTACGATTGAACGGCAAGAGAGTTTCATTTTTTTTAAAACCTTTTTTTGTCCAACACAGATTTCATTCATTATAACATAGTCGGCGGTTTGCTTTTGCAACGTGAGGCACAATAAATTATAGTAAAATGAGAAAAGTCTTTCATCGAGGTGATCGTTATGAACGAACGGCTTACGCCCCTCTGTCAATGGCTGCGAGAAAACGAGTGCGATTTTGCTTTCATCCATTCCACAGCAAATGTCTTTTATTTGTCCGGCTTTCATTGCACGCCTCACGAACGTTTATTGGGGCTGCTCGTATTTCCAACAGACGAATCGGTACTCATCTGTCCGCGAATGGAGGTTAACCGCGCGAAAAATTCGGGAGGCACGGATGAAATCATCGGTTATTCCGATACGGACGATCCGTGGACGCTGATCGGAGAAACGTTCACGAAGCGCGCGATAAAAAATGCCCGAACAGCAGCAATTGAAAAACAAAAGCTCCCGTTTTCCTACGGAGAAGCGCTGAAAAAGCAGTTTCCGCACTTGACTTTCCTCGATGCGGACGAAAAGCTGGGCGAGCTGCGGATGACGAAAGATGCGAACGAACTGCGCATGTTGCGGGAAGCGGCGCGTTACGCGGACCTCGCCGTTGAAATCGGGGTGGAGGCAATCGAAGAAGGAAGAACAGAAATGGAAGTGCTCGCGACGATTGAATACGAGATGAAGAAAAAAGGCATCCGCGAGATGGCGTTTTCGACGATGGTGCTCGCCGGGGAAAACGCGGCGCATCCGCACGGAACCCCGGGAAAGCGAGAGATTCGCAAAGGCGATTTCGTCTTGTTCGATCTAGGCGTCGTACTCGACGGCTACTGTTCCGACATCACAAGAACCGTGGCGTACGGCCATGTAAATGACAAGCAACGGGAAGTATACGAGACGGTTTTGCAGGCGCAAGAAACGGCGTTGGCGTTAAGCCGGCCGGGATTGCGAATCGGCGACCTGGACGCTGCTGCGAGAAAGGTTATCGACGATGCCGGTTACGGCGAATACTTCCCGCATCGACTCGGGCACGGGCTCGGAATTGAAGCCCATGAAGCACCTTCAATGGGCGGTAATAATGACGAGACTTTAAAGCCGGGGATGGTCTATACCGTGGAACCGGGCATTTACATCGTGGACGATGCGATCGGTGTGCGCATCGAAGATGATGTGTATTTAAGCGAAAACGGGCCGGAGTGCTTGACTCGCTTCCCGAAAACGCTGCAAGTCATTAAATAAGAAACAGCGCGGAAAAATTGTTTTTCCGCGCTCTTTTCACATAATCCGCCGTTAAGGAAAATGGAAATGTAGATAGGAGCCATTTTCTTAATAACAATGGCCGTCTTTCGAGGAAACGGAGGATCAAGAGGAACTTACGAGGAGGGTGAACCAATAGAGGTTTCCATCGAAGGCGGATTACCGAAGTTGTAAATTCATTGTACGACAAAATCCCCCCTCCGTAAGGCCCATTTTTTTATAGGCCTGCTACAAAATCCCTAATTTTTTCATGTTTTCTGCGGCTTTTTTCACTCTACTTTCGCCCGTTTTCCGCAAAATGTGATTGATGTGGTTTTTCACCGTTTTTTCGGAAACGACCATCTTCTCAGCAACTTCTTTCCGTTTACAGCCTTTGCTGATCCATTTCATGACTTCGAGTTCCGTCCCCGTGAACCTTTTTTTCATTCGTTCAACCTCCATCTGGTGTTCATACGTTTTCAGTCTGCGAAATTCTTCCCTGACTTTCGCAGCCACGTTTCCGCGCAAAGCTGATTGATTGTGATAGGCGGCGCGTATCGCATCCGGGATCTCGTGAACGCGATCTTTCACGATGTAATCGACCGCTCCAATTCGCAAAGCTTCAAACAACAGTTCATCTTCATCCGACCCCGTCAGCATCACGACCTTTGCTGAGCAACAGCGGATGATTTCCCTCGCCGCTCTCAATCCTTGCGGCTCACCGTGCACGTAAATATCAAGAATCGCAACGTCGGGTTTGGATTTTCGAGCTTCGGCAACCCCCTCCGAAAAATTGCCCGTTGCTGCCACGACCTCCATATCATTCTGCTTTCCGATGAATAGTTCCAGTCCTTCAATCCAGTCGGGATCATCCTCCATCAACAGCACGCGAATCGTTTTCATTGCCATCCCCTCTTAAAGTCAATTGCCCGGCTTCAAGCCTCTAGTGCGAGTTGTACATGGCTTCATTTGCATCCATCCATCTCGTCACCGGCTTCTATCGGCTTCTCGGTTGGCGAAGCCAGACGCTTTTGCATGTACGGGAACAAATTCTTAGACTTCGCATATTTCGTTCCAGGAAGCCAAATCTTCATTACCGTCCCTTTCTGCAACCGACTTTCCGCCGTTATTGTACCGCCGTGTTTGCGAACCACTTCACGGCAATAGGCAAGCCCAAGTCCTTCATTTTCGCCTTGCTTCACTTTCGTCGTGAAATAAGGTTCAAAGATGTGCGGCAAGTAGTGTTCGGCTATCCCTGTCCCGGTATCCTTGATCATCAAGGTCACTCCGGATTTCGACGGTTTGCTTTGGATGACCAGTTTTCCTCCGTCCGGCATGGATTCGACCGCATTTATAATTAGATTCGAGATCACTTCCTGCATATGTTTCAAATCATAACTTAACTGAACATGTTCCACCTTAACGGATACGTCAATGTTCTCCAACACCGGCTCGAATGTGAACAGCAGATGATCGATCATCGTCGACAAATCCGACTGCGTTTGTTTAATTTGAATTTTCATAATTTTTGCCTTAAAATGATCGAGCAGTTCGCTCATCCGTCTTCCGGCCTCTTCAATTCGAACAATGTCCGAGCGAATTTGCTGATTCACCTTGCCGGAGTCGTACATTTTAAGTTTTTCACAAAATAAGCGAATTTTCCCGATGTCATGTTTCAATGCATGATTGACCATCAAAAACTTTCCCGTACTTGCGTCTTTATCATGGTGCATGATTATGCGCACCCCGATAATGCCCCGTCTCAGCCATACCACAATAAAAAGCAGCAACGCAGGCACCACCACGGCTCGGTCGTATTTAAACCATTCAAAATCCCCGAACAGCGGCATGACGTAATGAAACAACAAAATCATCACAACGGGCGGAACAAACACAACAATCGTATAGATGCGATTCTTGCGTATAATGTCATTCGGTTCGCGAAAAACGGCAACGAGCAGCACCAAACACCCTGCAAGCAAATAAAGGCCGTTCCATGTATATTCGATACGATGAATGACGAGAGGAACTTCCAACAGCAATGACTTGACGAACATAACGAAACTCAAGATCACTACGACGAAGGTCGTTTTGGCAATGAACGTTTTCCGAAAAAGAGAGGAATAATGCAGCGAGAACAACAAGAATGAGCAAGCAAATCCGTAAAAACTCAATAAACCGAGCGGTCTTTTCAACACAAACAAGAGGGAAGCTGGATAAAATTGATCCGGATGCAACGCAGCCGCAAGCATACCGATTCCAGCAAACAAGAATATGGCGCTGGCCGAATAAATGGCGGGGGTTCTCGCCCCGTATGCCAGCAGTCCCCAGGCCACAAGCACCATTGCTGAAAAAAGAAAGAACATTCATCACACTCCTTCCTGACAATGATGAAGACTGCAGTCTTTGCTTTTTATATCGGCAATGGAACTGGGATTTTTACCACTTCCCTGAAAATTTTCCTTCTTCTTGATGATTTCTGGTGCAAATTGGCCGCAAAAATGGCGTGCATTGGAAAAATTCCTCCGCACACCTCAGTATGACATCCTTATAAATTTCTTATGACAACAGTTCCCCTGCGTTTTTATAGTCGAGCCCGTGAGCTTCGGCTACTGCTTGATACGTGACATAGCCGTCCAGGGTGTTCAGCCCTTTCATAATCGCTTGATCTGATCGACATGCCGCTGCGTACCCTTGCGTTGCAATTTTATTCGCATAAGGAACGGTTACGTTCGTTAAACCGATCGTCGATGTTCTCGGAACCGCGCCTGGCATATTCGCTACCGCATAATGCAAGACGCCGTGTTTTACATAAGTCGGATCATCATGTGTCGTAATTCGGTCTGTCGTTTCAAAAATTCCGCCTTGATCAATGGCGACATCGACGATCACCGACCCCTCGTTCATCGATTGAATCATTGTTTCCGTCACAAGCCGAGGCGCCTTTGCCCCGGGAATGAGCACCGCACCGATCACGAGGTCCGATTCAGCGACAGACTCGGCGATGTTCAACGGATTCGACATTAACGTATTAATGGCGTTCCCAAACATATCATCCAATTGCCGCAACCGTTCAGGGTTGAGATCGAGAATCGTCACATGGGCACCAAGACCCATCGCGATTTTTGCCGCGTTCGTTCCAACGATTCCGCCCCCGATGATCGTCACTTTCCCTCGATTCACGCCAGGAATGCCGCTCAGCAAAATGCCCTTCCCGCCTTTCGGCTTTTCAAGAAATTGAGCGCCGATTTGAGCAGCCATTCGTCCAGCGACTTCACTCATCGGTGTCAACAAGGGAAGTGATCGATTTTCCAATTGTACCGTTTCATAGGCAATACCGACCACTTTATTGTCGATCAACGCTTTTGTAAGCTCCGGTGCAGCCGCTAAATGCAAATATGTAAACAAGATCAAGCCTTCGCGAAAAAATGGATATTCTTCGGGGAGCGGCTCTTTCACTTTCATGACCATCTGCTGCGCCCATGCTTTTTCGGCGGACGGCACGATCGTCGCCCCTGCTTTTTCATACTGCTCGTCCGTGAAACTCGAACCGAGTCCGGCTCCGGTTTCGATGAACAGTTCATGTCCCGCTTCGACAAGGTGATGTGCGCCTGACGGCGCAAGCGCCACGCGGTTTTCATTATTTTTTATCTCTTTAGGTACCCCGATACGCATTTTTATTCGTCCTCCTTAACATCATCACACATGAACTAGCGTTCATGCCGTTCCAACTTAAGATCGGCATTCGTACGACCAACCCAACGCCTAGGCACAGATGATCATGTTTCCGGTCGGTCTAACACAGCCCTTTCACAGAAGCGTCGTTGAGTCCTCCTTAACATCATCACACATGAACGAGCGTTCATGCCGTCCCAAATTTAAGATCGCATTCGTATCTTCCATGTTCATGCAAATTCAGTCCCGGCTGAAAACCCAGCTTGAGTCACGCTTAATGGCTTAAGTAGGTCATACAACAACCAGTAATAGCATAACACGGTTTCCCGAAAAATTGTATTTTTTCCTTGCCCCGCGCAAAAAAACCGCGGCCTCCCGCGGCTTACTTCTCATTTTTTGCTTTCCAAGCCCACGTATACAGCTTTTCTTCGGAATTGATCCAGCGTACGTCAAGGCAATCGATTTGTTCGTGACCGTCCTTTTTCAATTTCGCGACCATGTCTTTCACCTCAGCGCCGGGTGAGATGTTTAAATAAGTGAACATTTTGCTCACGAGCCGCCTGCCTTGGTCTCCTTTCACGATTTTGTTTCCGTGTTCGTATTCATACTCGTCGGGATTCGAATATTCCCATTGATACTCCACTCCGTTTTCAACGATCGTCACTTTAAGGAAAAGACTGTCGGAAAGCGGCTCCGCCTGCGCGTGAGCATGATGATGAGCAAACGGAAGAAACAAGGACAATAGGCAACCGATCACCACAAGCTTTTTCATTGCCATCACCTCTAGGAATAGCTTGCTTTATCGGCCGGATCCTTATTCGTTTGTTTCGTTGCGGCGGAATTGATGAACGACATCGACCCCGCCCGTGACTTCCAAAATCGCTCCGGTAATCAGGTCTGAATGGTCTTCACATAAAAACGCGATCGCTCTTGCGATATCTTCTCCGGTTCCTGACCTTCCGACAGGCGTATCCGCGTCAGTTTTCGTGCGCGATTCGGCAATCGTCGCCTCCTTCATTTCACCACGAATGTTGCCGGGACAAATCATGTTCACGGTAATCCCATTTTCCGCTTCTTCGAGCGCAACGGTTTTTGTAAAACTGACCAGCCCGACTTTCGCCGCCGCAAAGGCCGAACGGTACTTCCACCCGGGAGCCGCTCCCGCGCTCTGGAAACCGTAAGTAATAATGCGCCCGAACTGTTGTTTCCGCATATGAGGAATGGCGTGTTTCGTCAAATAAAACGCCGCGCTTAAATTTCCGTCGATCATCGTGTTCCATTCATCGTCGCTGTAATCGGCTAATTTTTTTCTTTCGAATATGTATGGCCCGGCATTATGGATGAGCAAATCGATCCTTCCGAACGCGGCAACCGTTTCTTGAACCAACTTGAGGCAATCGCTTTTCGAAGTGACATCTCCTTGAATGAGTTGAATCCGTGATTGCAGACGGGCAGGGAGGTCGTTCTTGAGGCGCTCGGCGGCGTTTCGGTCGCTCCTATAGTTCACGGTTACCGAGTAGCCATCGTGAAGCAAACGTTCCGTTACTTTTCTTCCGAGTCCTTTCGTACCGGCAGTAACGAGTGCATGACGCATCGGATTCCCCCGCTTTCTTATGAATTGATCTTATTGTATCAAAAATAAACGCCACAGTTAAAAACTGTGACGCCGATCACCATTATTGCGAGCGGTCTTTCTTCCGTTCGCCATCAACCTCCCCTTGATTTCCGTCAAGCAAACGATCGACCGCTCCACTTTGGTATGCTTCCGTTACTTGTCTATGAACAACTTCCTCGCCGTCTTTCTCTTCTTCCAAGTCAGTACCTTGATCATTTTCAATCGCCATGCAACGGACGCCTCCTTAAACCGTGATCGGTAGTTAGGATTCGTTTTCTTGCGACGATTTATGCCCGAGAACGTGTTTCGCCTTATCCAACTGTTGGCGTACTTGCGCGAAACCGGTGCCTCCAGCGCTGTTTCGTCTTGCAACGACCGTCCGGGGATTCAATACAGAATACACATCCTCTTCAAACAGCGGTGAAACATCAAGAAACGCCTCGAACGACAACTGTGCCAACACTTTCTTGTTTTGTATGCTGTAAAGCACAAGCTTGCCGACGGCTTCATGCGCCTCGCGAAAAGAAGCTCCTTTGCCAACAAGGTAATCGGCCAATTCCGTAGCATTGGAAAAATCGTTCGCGACCGCTGCTTCCATGACTTCTGTGCGGAAAGTACTCGTTTCGATCATCCCGGAAAAAATACGCAAGCAGCCTTTCACCGTTTTGACCGCATCAAACATGCCTTCTTTATCTTCTTGCAAATCTTTATTGTAAGCGAGCGGCAACCCTTTCATGACCGTTAACAAAGAAAAAAGATCTCCATAGACACGGCCGCATTTACCGCGGATCAACTCGGCCATATCCGGATTTTTCTTTTGCGGCATCATGCTGCTTCCCGTCGCAAACGTATCGTCAATTTCTACGAAGCGAAATTCTTCGCTCGACCAAAGAATAAGTTCTTCGCAGAAGCGCGAAAGATGCATCATCACGAGCGAGGCGTTGCTTAAAAATTCAACGATAAAATCACGGTCGCTGACAGCATCCAAGCTGTTTTCATAGATCGATCCGAATCCGAGCAGCTCTGCCGAATATTCCCGATCGATCGGAAACGTCGTTCCTGCGAGTGCACCTGCCCCGAGCGGCGACCGGTCGATCCGTTTCAAGCTTTCGGTTAGACGTTCGTAATCCCTTTCGAACATCCAAAAGTACGCAAGCAAGTGATGGGCGAGGGAAACCGGCTGGGCACGTTGCAAGTGCGTATACCCCGGTAAAATATCCTCCACGTGCTCGGCAGCCTTGACAAGCAAGGTCTCTTGCAGCCCGGCGATTTCCTTCAAAATCGCGGTCACTTCTTTTTTCAAATACAAGTGCATGTCCGTCGCCACTTGATCGTTGCGGCTCCGGCCGGTATGCAATTTTCCGCCGACAGGACCGATTTCATCAATGAGCATTTTTTCTAAGTTCATATGAATGTCTTCTTCCGTGACGGAAAAAGACAAGGCGCCTGCCTTCGCCTTTTTCAGCAACGTTTGCAGGCCGCCTTTAATGTCCGCCGTTTCTTCATCCGATAAAATCCCGCATTGGTTCAGCATCGAAACGTGGGCCAAACTCCCTTGAATGTCCTCTTCGACGAGTTCGCTGTCAAAAGCAATCGAAGCCCCGAATTCGTCGACCCACTCTGCTGCGGATTTCGTAAACCGCCCGCCCCAGAGTTTCGTCATACGTTCACCTTCTTCTTGTTCACCATGCTGTGCACCTTCGTCGGGAGTCCCCACAACGATGTGAATCCTTTCGCTGCTTCGTGATCAAATTCGTCATCGGGCGTATAGGTCGCAAGTTTTTCGTTATACAGCGAGTATTCCGACTTTCTGCCTTCGACGATGGCATGGCCTTTAAACAATTTCACGCGCACAACGCCGGTGACCGACTGCTGTGATTGCTCAAGAAAAGCCATCACGGCCGGCTGCAAAGCGGAAAACCAAAGCCCCTCGTAAATCAGTTCGGTGATTTTTTTCTCGACAACCGGCTTGAAATGCGCGAGCTCTTTCGGCAATGTGAGATCTTCCAATTCTTTATGGGCTGCGATCAATGTCATCGCCCCCGGACATTCGTACACTTCACGCGATTTGATCCCGACGAGTCGATTTTCCACGTGATCAATCCGACCGACGCCGTGCTTTCCGGCGATTTTATTCAATTGCATAATCAATTCAGCCAACGGCAAATATTGCCCGTCAATCGATACCGGGACACCTTTTTCGAAGGCGATTTCAATGACGTCCGGCTCATCCGGCGTTTTGTCGAGCGGTGTCGTAATATCATACGCTTCCTCCGGCGGCGCCGTCCACGGATTTTCAAGCACACCGCACTCGTTGCTGCGGCCCCATAAATTTTGGTCAATCGAATACGGGCTGTCATGATCGACTGGAACCGGAATGCCGTGATGTTTGGCGAAGTCGATTTCCTCATCGCGCGACCAAGCCCACTCTCTCACAGGTGCGATCACTTCCAAATCGGGATTCAACGCTTGAATGGACACTTCAAAACGAACTTGATCGTTTCCTTTTCCGGTGCAACCGTGTGCGACCGCATCCGCGCCGACTTCCTCAGCCACTTCGACTAATTTTTTCGAAATTAACGGACGGGACAATGCCGAAACGAGCGGATATTTCCCTTCATAAAGCGCATGCGCTTGCAACGCTTTTAGTGCATATTCCTCAGCAAACTCTTTTTTCGCGTCAATCGAATACGACTGAATCGCGCCTACCTTCAAGGCTTTCTCGCGAACGAAGTCAAGATCTTTGCCTTCCCCTACGTCAAGACCGAGTGCAATCACGTCATAACCTTTCTGCTGCAACCACTTGATTGCCACCGATGTATCGAGTCCTCCTGAATATGCCAATACAACCTTTGGATTTGCCATAAAATTCTCTCCTCCTATTTATCTCGAATGTATTTATATGCGTTTAAATGTATAAATACACAATAACATGACCCTTAAACGAACGCAAGCCCAAATCTACAAAAAAATCACCGCGAATAGGCGCGATGATTTTACACATAATCATTTATGCAATTCAGCGGCGACATGACGAAGCTCAGGCAAGATGAGCCGATTCATGGCCAATCGCACTGCCCCCGAAGACCCGGGCATCGAGAAAACAGCCGTCCCGTTCCTTCCGCCGGCCGTTGCACGACTCAACATCGCTGCCGACCCGATGTCTTCCGTATAACTGAGCATCCGGAAAAGCTCACCGAACCCGGGCATTTTTTTATCAAGTAACGCCTCGATCACTTCCACAGTTACATCTCGCGGAGCGATGCCAGTCCCGCCCGTAAGCAGCACGGCATCCACCTCTGCGTCATCGCAACCTGCCAACGCCGCATCACGAATCGGTTGTTCCTCATCACGTACGATCTCATAAGCGGTGATTTCGTGCCCGTCATGCTCCAACAGCTCGCAAATCAATGCTCCGCTCCGATCCGTCGCTTTCGTTCTCGTATCACTGACCGTGATCACTTTGCACGCAAGCCTCGATTTCTTTCGGATCCCCTCGCTCATTCATCTGCCTCCGCCTGTTTTTTCTCGTACAAATACCGTTTTTGGTAAAAGTAGTGGGCAAGCTCGCTGATCCGCCGCGAAAATTGATAATTCACCCCGGCACCGAAAGCCATTCCGAGCAACGGAACACCTTGAACCACTTTCTTTCTCAACAATTGAATCACAACAGATTTTACAAGTTGTTTTAACGTATGTTCCATCCAATGGGCATTCACGAGCAAATGGTCATCTTCGTAAAAATACGGGTCATACGTCTGGGCGAACACTTCATCCTCAAGCTCCCGCCACGCCTCACCCCGCAGCCGTTTCGGCAAAGAAGCGGTATGGAAGACTTTCAACGAAGTCATCATTTCCGCAGGAAGTGCTACTTCGTAACCGTAATTCATGGCAATTAACTGCACAGAACGCAAGTTGATCGCCAAAACCGCCGGAAAATCAATGCCCAACAAAAAAAATCCGCCGGTGCCGGTCAATCCGCCTTGAGCAAAGGAGATCAGTCTTTGTCTGGCAATGTTTTGGCTCGCCATGTACCGGAGTTGATCAATGTCAAGCTTTTTCATATCGCCGATATGGTTGACTCCGGGACGAAACAGTCTTGCTTCATTTAGCAACCGTTCCTTAGCTTCTGCTTGGAACTGAGCATTTTGAATGAGAGCATGCAAATGAAAAAGAAGCGTGTCGATCGTTTGCGGCACCTTCTTGCGAACCGGCGCGCTCAACCTGTCAAAACCGGCGCCAAGCCAATGTTCGTACGTAAAGGCGATGTCGTTCGGTTCATATGTAAAATACGTATCTTCCCAAGCCTCAATCCGCTTCCAAACCTGTTCGTCGCGCTCCGTCCATCCCATCGAACAAAACCTCCTTTACCTCTTTCTTCTATTATACAGCGTTCATCGCAAAATGAAAAAACACGGAAAAGAAAAGTCGTGCGAAATCCATTGGCATGATGCGCCTTAACTACGTTGCCCATTGAACGTCATCCACTCAAAGGAAATGCTGCAGAAAGGAATTTTATGTTAATATGGAAGAGATTAGAGTCGAAAACCAAACTTTCAAGGAGGAATGAATATGGCGTTTCATAAAATTTACACCGAAGTCACCGGCGGCCCGACAATCGAAATCATACTCTTGGCACTGTTCGTTGTTGGTTATGTTATTACATCTTTCTTTTTGATAAAAAAATACAAACCTGCCGCGTCCCCGTTGAAATTAGCATTGGGTATTTCCCTTTATTTCGTCATTTCCGCTGTTGCCACGGATTTTTCATTAAACCTATTCCTGTTTCCCCAAGGCGATTACGTTAATTATGGTCTTGGCGGAGGGCTTTTAAGGCTATTTAGCAGTATTTTCCTCGGGTTTCTGATTGGATTTTGGATCACACGGCTCAGTTACTTTAAATTTGTCACCCCCCTCTCATCAAGCAGTTAATGCCGTAAACAACCCCCGCGTCGGCCGCCTGCTCACCGATGAGATAAAAAAAAGTCCGTACGAGGCAATCAAGCCCGTACGAACAAAATCGATTAAATCGAAATCCCGTTTTCTTTTAAAAAGTCGGCAATCTGTACAACTTTTTCGGTTTTCGCCGATTGCTCCGCGGTTGTCGTCGTCTCCATCGAGGATGCTAATCATCCGTTTCAAAGGTGCTTTCCTGTCATGCAGTATACGAAAAAAAGTTTGACATGGATGTCTATTTTTTTCCGTGCAGAAATAAATCGATCTCATTCATTTCAAATACGACCGATACATTCACCCTTTTACGGCGCCTTCCGTCATGCCTTTGACGATATGCCGCTGGAAGATACCGTAAACGATCATGATTGGAATAACAGCAATCGTCAGTCCGGCAAACAAAGCGCCCCAAGCGTTCGTATATTGTGCCTTCTGATTCATCAGGTCCATCGCCACGCCGAGCGTGTATTGATCATCGGACTGCAAAAAGATGAGCGCCATGAAATATTCGTTCCAAAACGTGATCGCATTCATGATCGACACGGTAATGATGCCGGTCAAGACAAGCGGTGTGACGATCTTAAAGAGAATGCCGTACGGAGACAATCCATCGATCGCCGCCGATTCTTCCAATTCCTTCGGCACCGTCCCCATGAAACTCGTCAAAATAAACACGCTGAAAGGGATTTGCGTAACCGCATAGACGACGCCGAGCCCCCACAAGCTGTTCAACATATGCAGCTTCATGAGCAGGAAAAACAAAGGAATCCAGCCGAGCACCATCGGAATCATCATCGCCGACAAATAAACATTGAACAATACTTTGCTGCCGCGGAAGCGAATTCTTTCGATCGCATAGGAAGTCGGAAGCGAGAAGACGAGACAAAGGACGGTTCCGAGCATCGTCACGAATATGCTGTTCAGAAAGCTGGAGCCGATGTTGAAATCCGTCCAGGCGGTCACGAAGTTGTCGAAGCTGAACGATTTCGGCAGCGCCCAAGGGGAGGCGAAAATTTCGCCGTTCGACTTGAAGGCGCCGAGAACCATCCAGATGACCGGGTAAATGACCGCGATCGACCAGGCAATCAAAGGAATGCGCATCCCGGTTTTTACTAAAATTTTACCGAACCTCATCTTCTCCCCCCTAGTACTCAACTTTCTCTTTTCTTAATAAAAATTGCAGGATGAGCACCGTCGCCAGCGACAAAATCAAAATCATTACTCCGATCGTCGCTCCGTAGCCGAAATGAAATTGCTTGAATGCTTGTTGATACAAATACGAGCCCATCACTTGTGTGGCGTTGTTCGGCCCGCCTTCCGTCATAACTTGTACAATGATGAAAGACCCGTTCAACGTCGTAATGACGATATATAAAATCGATGTTTTGATTTGCGGCCAGACGAGCGGAACCGTCACCCGCCAAAATTGCTGCCAACTGCCGGCCCCGTCAATATCCGCCGCCTCATACAAATTTTTCGGCACATTCATAATCCCGCCCATCAACATGAGCATGAACAAACCGATGCCTGCCCAAACGGACGGCAACACAAGACTCGCCAACGCCCAATCCGGACTCCCGAGCCAAGGTTCTGCCCAGCTGCCCAGGCCGATCGCTTTCAATCCCGAATTGACGATACCCAAATCCGGATTGTAGATAAACGTCCACAATATCCCGATAATGACGACCGACATGATATTCGGAAAAAAGAAAACGATCCGGTAAAACGGCGCTTCCTTGATGCGCAATTGCGTTAAGGCAACAGCGAAATACGTGGACAAAACCATGATGCCGACTACTTTCGTGACGACGAGAAAATAATCGTGCCAAATCGTTTTCGGGATGATTGGGTCCTTCAACAGCTGTTTATAGTTGTCCCATCCGATGAAATCTTTCGTCCCCGACATGCCTGACCAGTCAAAAAAGGATAAATAAAGGCCGTTCAAGAGCGGATACACCGTGAAAATAGCAAAGACGATGAACGTCGGCGCCAAACAAAACAGCAAAAACATATATTTTTGATTTTTCGATTGCATCATACTGCTTCTCCTCCTCCCATTAAAGTGGAAAGGAAGGGTCCGATCGGACCCTTTCTCCGCCTCTTTTATTTATTGTTTCGGTATTTTTCGGCCGCCTGTTCGGCTTTTTGGCAAAACTGTTCCGCATCGATTTTGCCTAACAGGAGAGAAACAAGGGCGTTGCTAATCGGCGTTTCAAGATCGGCGCCCATCGGATGATTTTTATGATGAATCGCAACTTTGTCTGGATTGTTGATCATCTCGTTCGCGTCTTTCAAATAGTCCGGCACCTTCGGGTTGCTTGAAAGATCAACACCTTTCATGTTCATCATCGCACCCGTCAACTCAGCAAATTTCGAAGCGTATTTTTTCTGAAACACAAACTGCACGAACGCCTTCGCAGCTTCGGGATTTTCCGCTTTTTTTGCAATGGCGAGCGGACGCAAATCGGGAACGATGACCATCGGTTCACCCGGTTCATTCATCGGAGAAGGAATGAACCCGAATTGAAAATCATCCGGCACGTCTTTCGCCATTTCGTTCGGCAGCCAAAAGCCGACAGGAATATAGGCGTTTTTGTGCAGCAAGAAGTTCATTTGCGACTGTGTATGGCTCAGTGCCGCAAATCCAGGGTCGATGAAGCCTTTTTCCTGCATTTGCTGCACCTTTTTCATGACGCCGAGCACTTTGTCGCTCGTCCAAGCACCTTTCTCTCCGTCGATGACGGCATTTAACAGCTCATCCCCGCCGGCCGCAGCAATCGCTGGATACAATACGCCGCGCAAAAAATAATACGGATATTTCCCGGTCGTCACGAACGGCGCGATCCCCGCTTTCTCTTTAATTTCCTGCATCGAAGCCATCCAGCTCGGGAAATCCTTCGGCACATCAAAGCCTTCTTTTTCAAACCAATTTTTGTCGTACCACGTACCCCACGTATCAAACACGAGCGGCAAGCTGAATATCTTTCCTCCGTCATACTTGCTTGGCGGAACAATGAAACTGTCTTTCAACGGCGTCCCATCCGGTAATTTTACCGTGTTGATCCATTCCGACAAATCCATCAGCTGTCCGTCTTCGACCATTTGCGTTTCGCTCGCTCCCGCTCCGTCAATGTAAACGACATCCGGCGGATTGTTCGAAATCCAACGCGTCTTCATTTCCTTGTTTATGTTCGGACCCGCATATTGCTTCACATCGACTTCTGGATACTTCGCTTGGAAATCTTTGATGACCGCTTTCCACCAAGCATCTCCATATCCACCGACGAAATATTGTATTTCGAGCGTACCGGATACGGCTTTCCCTTCATTTCCGCCGCCCAATTCCCCTTGTGCGCCACCCTCACTGCCGTCTGACGTCTTTCCGAAAGAACAGCCAGCCAGCATTCCCATCACCAGCACAACCATCGCAACCAACATGAACGTCTTTCTCTTCAATCCGCTCACATTTTTCACCCCGTTTAATTTTTTGACTTGTCCCTTCGTATTCAAGCGATGATGTTTTGCCGTCAAGACTTCAGCGGAGATTTGCTGTGTGACGAACGGTTGGCAAGCCTCGATAAATTTTATTCGTAAAAACGGGGAAATATTAGCGAAATGAAATTTTATTTCATCGTTTCGTTTCGTCGATTAAACAAAACAAGCCGCCGACAACCCGGCAGCTCGTTTTCAACCTTGCCTATTCAAATGTTTCACGAACGCCATCGCTTCGCGGAAATGGCCATTCGCCGCCTTCAGCGCTTGCGCCGCCCGCTCTTGATCGATGTCGCACATAACCATCAGCAACGCTGCCCTGGCATCCCCTTGCGCCCTTTCCGCAACCGCCTTCGCTTCCTCTTCGGAAACCCCTGCAACCTCTTTGACGATTTCAACAACGCGTCTTCTCAATTTCTGGTTCGTCGCTTGTACGTTGACCATTAAATTTCCGTAAACTTTGCCGAGTTTGATCATCGATGTCGTGGATATCATGTTTAACACCATTTTTTGGGCGGTTCCGGCCTTTAACCTCGTCGACCCCGCAACAATTTCCGGTCCCACCGGCACTTCGATCGGATATTGCACGCATTCGCTTAATTTCGTATTTTCATTGCATGATAAGCCGACCGTAACCGCTCCCTTTTCACGTGCCGCCGTCACGGCGCCTATGACATACGGCGTCCATCCGCTTGCGGCAATTCCGACAACCGCGTCGCCCTCCTCGACCTCTTCTAGAATTTCCGCTCGCCCAGCATCTTCGTCGTCTTCCGCATCTTCGATCGAATGCTTCAACGCCATTTCTCCGCCGGCAATTAATCCGTTTACAAGCAAGGGACTTACGCCGAACGTAGGAGGACATTCCGAAGCGTCGAGAATGCCAAGCCTCCCGCTTGTTCCTGCCCCGACGTAAAACAACCGACCGCCGGAACGCAACGCATCGACAATGCTTTTAATGGCCGACTCAATTTGCGGTAACGCTTTTTCAACCGCTTTCGCTACGGTTTTATCTTCATCGTTCATCAATTCAATGATCTCGCCGACTTCACACAAGTCGAGATTCTGAGACTTACGAGATACTTGTTCTGTCGTCCACCTCTGTTTTGACCGTTCCACGGCATTCAACAACTCCTATCCTTGAAGAAGTGACCAACTTTGCCTGATTTCTTTTTTCAACGATTCGGTAATCGCCATCCCGGAATGCCGCAATGCCAGCACATAAGCACCGACCGCCGGGGAAACAGCAGGGTCAACAACCTTTAAATCGCCGAACGTTACGCCTGCTTTTTCAACGAATGCCTGTTTGAAGAAAGCATTCGAAAATAATCCACCGCTGAGCACCAAGTTCGTGCCTACCGCCGGCATTCCACAGTAAGCGGTTCGTACCAATTCGAGTAACTCGGCAACGGCAGCTTCGACGATGGCTTGCGCCTGCGCATCTCCCGTTTTGGCAGCCCGAAACACGAGCGCGGACAAATTTGCAATCGTATTTTTCACGTAGGGGCTTCCGTAAACAAGCGGGATTAGTTGCTCCGGCTCCGACACTGCAAACGCTTCTAAGACAAATTCCGTTAACGATGTTTTCGGCCCGCGGCCGTCCAACTGTTTAAGTACAGCCGACAACGCTTGTCGGCCAATGTCATAACCGCTGCCTTCATCGCCGAGCAAATATCCCCAGCCGCCTACGCGCACCGCTTTTTCGGAGGAAAAACCATACGCGATCGATCCCGTTCCCGCGATTAAAACCAACCCCGGTTCGCCCCACGAACCTGCGGCAAGCGCCGCCTTTGCATCATTCTCAATGACGATATCGACAAATGATCGCTTGTACGGATTCAAGAAAGCGTCGATCCGTTGTTTATCTTCCCGCCGATCGGCACCAGCCAACGCTAGATAGATGACTGCCAATTGTTCACGGCGCGAACCGGCTTTTACCAAAACCTCTTCAATGAGTCTGCAGAGCGTTTCTTTCACACGCTCCGGCGAATGAGATTGAATGTTGCCTGAGTCACCCGCGGCATGAGCGAACAATATTCCGTTTTCGTCTCCGATCACGCACGTCGTTTTTGTTCCTCCCCCATCGATTCCGATCCATTTTCTCGTCAATGATGATCTTCCTTTCACAACCTCCACCGTGAGCGACGGTCCGTTCCTTTCACAAGAGGCCAGGCAACTCTTCCAGCGTACAAAGAGCGGCGGACGGCGTAATCTCTTCACAAGCTATTTGTATCGTCAAATGATTTCCTTTAGACCACTTCTCTTTCAATATTCCAACATAGCTTTCGTTCTGCGTACGATCCTTTGGCGATTGACATCTGACTTGCTCGGGCATGTCACGATCGATGAGGAAAGAGAGACAGCCGAGCCGATTGGCAAAATAAACATCATGATCGACTCGATCGCCCACGTGGGCAACGAGTTCGTCACCGTTCTCGGTGAACGGATCCGCTGTTCGCAAATCCGGCTTTGCATAGCCCGCATGATCGGGCGTCACGATCTTTGCGAAGTGATCTTTAAGCTGCAACGTTTCAAGTACCGGCAGTTGATATTTTCCCAATCCGTTCGTAATAATACCGAGCGCGTATCCTTTATCCGACAGCTTGCGCAATACCTCGCGGATGCCCTCTTCAAGCAAATAAACCTTCGGCACAACCGAATGCTGCTTCACCATACGTTCAACGCTAAGCGCGTGCGATGCGCCATAGCAGGCAGCCACCTTGTTCAACATATCATCCCAGTCGTAAGCTTCCCGGTAACGCCTTTCTCCCATTCGAACGCTATGTTCCCGTACCAATTCGTCGATAATGTCCGCATCTGGAATTTCGTCCGCCAACGTTTCAGCAATTTCGGGAAACACCCATTTTTTAAAAGGATTCTGCATTAAAGTTCCGTCTAAGTCAAAAGTAATCCATTTTTGCCCCTTGTTCACTTTACCGCTCCTGTCGTTAAGCCTTCGACAAACTGACGCGAGGCGAACATGAAAGCGATGATCATTGGCAACGAAGCGAGCGTAAGACCGGCGAAGAGCAAACTCCAATCCGTGCTGTACTGTCCGAACAACGTTTGCATGCCAAGCGGAATCGTTTTTAAGTTTTCATCGTGGATAAAAATCAGCGGATAGAAGAAATCGTTCCAAATGCTGATTAGATTGACGATGCCGACGGTCGAAAGCGCTGGTTTCATCAAAGGCAGCACGATTTTGTAATAAACTTGAAAATCATTGCACCCATCCAACTTGGCCGATTGTTCTAGATCTTTCGGAACCGTTCGGAAAAACGCGTAAAAAATGAAAACCGCAAGCGGCATGCCGTGCGCCACGTAAATGACCATTAAGGAAGCGAGAGAATTCAGCAGATGCAGATGAATCATCATGATGTACAACGGCAAGATCGCTAACTTCATCGGCAGCATCAAGCCGATCATGAAGAAAAACAACAAGAATTTGTTCCACTTGAACGAGTAGCGGGATAAGTAAAAAGCGGCGAGTGAACCGATGAACAAAATAAAGAAAATCGATACGCCCGTAACAAGTACACTGTTCCACACATAATCGGAAAACTGCACTTTCTGCCAAACCTCAACGAAGTTTTCAAGCGAGAAATGTTTCGGCAATTCCAACGGATGCGTCAAAATTTCGACGTCCGACTTAAAGGACGAAACGATCATTAAAAAAATGGGATATAAGAATATAAACGCGAAAACGCCCAATATGACGTAACGCAAAGGTTTCGAATACGAGCTTAGTTGCATCCCCGTCTCCTCCTAATAATCGACTTCTTTTTTTCTGAAAAAGACCAACAGCAAGGCGGATGCACAAGCAACCAACAGAAATAAAATAACAGCCAAGGCCGAGCCCAATCCGATCGATGAGTTACTTCCTATGGAACCAAAGGCAAGTCTGTAAAAATAAGTTGTTAAAACGTCGGTGGCATAATAAGGCGAGCCTGACGAGCCTTCCATCGCATAAATGAGCTCAAACGTTTCGAAGGCACCTATAAAAGTCAAGATCACCGTGACCATAATTGATTGCATGACCATCGGAATCGTAATGTTGAAAAGCATTCGCCATCCTGATGCCCCATCAAGTTTCGCGGCTTCATAAATTTCCTGCGGGATGGACTGCAATCCGGCGAGGTAGACGAGCATCGAAAAACCGAGGCCATACCAGCTGCTGACAAAAATGATCGCGAATAGTGCCGTGTCGGGATTTCCGAGCCATGACGCGGTTAAAAAATCGAGGCCGACGGCACGGAGGAATGCGTTCAAAGCCCCATGGATCGGGTTTAAAATCAAATTGAACAAAAATCCGACGACAATAACGGATAACAGCTTTGGCGCAAAATAAACGAACTTGAAAAACTCGCGCCCTTTCGTCACGCTGTTGATGAGCAAAGCAAGAAAGAAGGCCAGGCAAAGCTCCGAAAAGAAAACGACGCAAAAGTAAAGGATGTTATGTCCGAAAGCATTGAAAAACCTTTCATTGTACGGCGATTCGGTAAACAATTTTACAAAATTGTTGAGGCCGACAAAATGCATGCGCACGTACCCTCTGAAGTCAAAAAAGCTGTTGTAAAACGCGGCAAGGATCGGATAAATCTGAAAGACGACGTACAGGAGCAAGGCCGGAAGAAGAAACAGATGAACGAGATGCTTTTTGAATTTGAACGGCTTCGATGGTTTTGAGTTCAAGGCTGTGATCGCATCCCCACGATGAGGATCTTCTTGTTTCTTATAAGCAGCATGCATTGTTTTGACCTCCAAAAAAGAGTGGAAGATCACAGTCTTTCCTCCTCGGGACCGACTGTGATCTTGAACAATTATTGCATCGGTTTAAACCATTTTTCGGCGGATTGCTGCGTCTCTTGAATGACTTGATCGATTGTCACTTGTCCGGTGTACATCCCTTGCAGCGCATTTTCAAACGTCGTTTTCGTTGACGGCGATCCTCCCGTGAAATGAACGAGCATCAAGTAAGGAGTGGTCGCCTTGTCACTCGCCTGCGAAATTTTCTTGATGATCGGCTGTTCCGGCGAAACGCCGCTGACCGCGCTTACCCGCGCAAACGTATCCGAGAACATTTGTCCGAACTGTTTCGAAGCAAGAAACTCCATAAAGACTTTCGCTTCTTCGACGTGCTCCGACTTTTTCACAACCGCATAAGAGCTGTCGACCCATGCGGTAACAGGCGCTTTTCCATTCTGCGTCTCAAGTGCCGGAATCACATCCACCGGCAAGTCCGGTGCTTTTTCGTGAAATTCCGAAAGACGATAGTCCCCGTTAATGTACATCGCAGCTTTGCCGGCGTAGAGGAGACCTTGAGCATCGTCATCGCTGATCCCGACAAAATCTTTCGGGAAATATTGAGCAAGATCCTTCATTCTTTGCACGGAAGCTTTGAATCCTTCATCGGTGAAGTCCGTTTCTCCGCTTGTGATTTTCTCAACGAATTCGTTACCTCCGTAAGCGGACGGCGCGATTACGCTGTGCAACAAAGAAAGCAGATAAGCCGCATTGCCCGATTGCGCAATCGGTGTGATCCCCTTACTTTTCAGAGTCTCGCAAACATTGACGAAGTCTTCCCACGTTTTCGGGACTGAAATGCCATTTTCCTCAAAGATTTTCGTGTTGTAAAAAATGACTGCGTTGTTCAAGGAAAGCGGAACACCGTATACTTTTCCGTCGCTGCCCCTTGCCGCGTCTTTAAACTGATCCGAAATGTTCGATAATCCTTTAATGTCATCCAGCGGAACCAAATAGCCGTTGTCCGGAATATCTTTGTTATAAGGACGCAATTGAATGATATCAGCGCCTTGGCCAGAGACGAGCGTGTTGGACAAAATCGTGTTGTATTCTGTTGATTTAAAAGGCTTGAACTCGACGTGAATGTCCGGATGATCGGCTTCGAAGGCTTTAATGATCTTTTCGTAGCCGGCTTGATCTTCAGTTCTCCAACTATACATGGTCAGCGTTACAGGCTCTTTACTTTTCTCATTGTTCCCGCCATCGCTTCCTCCTGCGCCGGATTCACTCCCTGAATCGTTGCCGGAGCAGCCGGACATAATGAAACAAATCACTAAGAACGGGATAAATAACGACAATATTTTCTTTTTCAACGTGTTTGCTCCCTTCTTTTTTGAAAAAAACACGGCTTGCTTATAGGCGAAACATACTGGCCGCCACTGCGTCATGAAACGCCTTTCTCAATTTTGCAAGCGGTTGCCGTCTCCCGAAATATACTCGGTTGGTCAGCAATATTACGTATAAACCGGTGTCTGGATCCATCCAAAGACTTGTCCCGGTATAACCGGTATGACCAAAGGAACGGGAAGAAAATCGGTTACCGGATACATCGTAACCGTCTCCTTTCAATACCCAACCGTATCCACGGTTCCCGTTCAATGATTTCGTATGATTGCGAACGGAGGAACGGATTAATTCAGGTGAAAGAATGCGATGTTCATCTCGACTTCCTTCCTCTAACCACATGGCTGCATACACACCGAGATCAACTGCTGTCGAAAACAGACCGGCATGTCCGCAAACTCCTCCTAATGCAAATGCACGTTCATCATGAACCTCTCCCCAAAGGCGATAACCAATGTCTGATCTGAACTCGGTCGCGGCCGTTCGCTCACGCAACGTTTTGGAAGGACAGAACTTGCTGTCCGTCATGCCAAGCGGCCGAAACAAATAGTGATCGGCGGCCTCGTCCAACGGCTGTCCTAACACTTTTGAAACAATTTCACCTAACGCGATGAATCCTAAGTCACTGTAGATCACCTGCTTTCCCGGCTCATCCGCAAGGGCTTGCGAGAAGAGGAAATTTTTGATTTCTTCGGATTCCCATCCTAGAAAAGTTTTTTCTACCGAAGGCGGCAGCCCTGAAGTATGTGTCAATAAGTGATGGATCGTCACCGACGCCTTCTTTCCGTTTCGAAATTCAGGCAAAAAGTCCGCAACGCAATCACTTAGAGTTATCGATTGATTTTCGATGAGCTTCAAAACTAGCGGCAGCGTCACAACGACCTTCGTCAAAGAAGCACAATCATACAATGTTTGCATGGATGTTTCGTAGCGCTGAGAATCGGCCATTGCGTAATGCCCCGCCGCATATTGACCGACGATTTGACCGCGTCTCCCGACGAGCGCCGCGACGCTCGGCGTCAACTTTTGCTCTACGGCATCCGTAAGAAGAGAGAACGCTAGGTCCAACTTCATGGGGTCGATTCCTGACCGTTCCGCAACGGTCTCCGGCACTTCGTTCAACATTCGGCAACGTCCTTTTACCCTATAGTTTCGACTGCCGTACCGCTTTTCTCGTCTTTTCCAACTTTTCGATGCTCGCTTGGTAATTTTCGCTGGCAATACCGATGTATAATATGTCGACAACATTCAACATCGAAATGCGAGAACTCATCGCGCCGCTTCGGATGCTTTTTTCCAACGAACTGGCATACAATGTAATGTCCGCGAGCTGCGAAACCGGATTATCGCCGAATTTCGTCAGTGAAATGATCGTCGCCCCGTTTTCCTTGGCGAGTCTCAACGAGCGAATTATATCGTCCGTCTGCCCGGAATTAGAAATACCCAGAACCACATCCCGTTCATTAAGATTCGCACTTACCGTCGCCATGGCATCGAAGCCATAAGCCGCTTCACACCAGCGATCGATGCGGGTAAGTTTTTGTTTGAAGTCTTCCGCGATCACGGCAGATGCCCCTATTCCGAAAACGGAGATCTTCCTGGCGGTACACAAACTTTTAATCGCCTTTTCCGTTTCTTCTTCAGACAATACGGACAATGTGTCTTTGATCGATTGAATGTTGTTGTGAGAAACCGAGCGAATTAGAGAATGCACGGAAGCATCCGCGGCAATCTCCTCATACGAATGATCCGTGTCGTTTCGATTGTTCAAATCATAGGCGATTCGTAATTTCAGTTCTTGAAACCCCTTACATTTCATTGATTTAGCGAATCTAACGATCGTCGCTTCACTAACCTTCGCCAACTTAGCAAGTTTCTGAATCGAGCAGTTGACCATTTCTTCCGGATGATCCAGCGTATATTGCGCAACTTTTTGTTCCGAAGGCTTTAAATGTGCAAGAGATTCTTTAATGCTTACCAATCCGCCCTTCAGCACATAGTCCCTCCATTCCGCATTATTTTTTGTTAATTTTTAATCTTTATAATATAAATGAGTATATTAAATTTTATTACATAAGTCAATATATTTTACGAAATAATATTTCATAAAAAGCTCACTAAAACTCATACAGGGTTTTTCAGTGAGAGTTGTGATGAACGAAAATTATATCGGGAGTCTCGTTTCATTCATCTATTTTCATCGTCACGATATGAAATTCGTATAGATCGTCCGCGCATAACCGCCCCTTGTTCAATAAAGTTCCTGTTTCAATCAAAAAGATGGAGTCGGGGGGCATTTTGTTCCATCAGTTCCAAAAATACTTTTGCCGCTTTTGTTTGAAATGGGGTGGCTTGCGTGATCAATGAAAAATTTCTCGTGAACGGAAACTCTTTCAACGGCAACGCCTTTAAAGTGCCGGCTTCCAGATCCCGGCGGATCGTCCACTGCGACAAAAAGGATACGCCGATACCGGCTGCAACTGATTCCTTGATTAATTGTGTGCTGCCGAACTCCATCGTTTTTTCCGGCTTGAATTGATGAAGCGAAAACATTTTTTCCGTCATTTCCCTCGTTCCGGATCCTTCTTCCCGTACAATCCATGTTTCCTGTTGGAGATCAGCCAGCTCGACCTGTTTCTTTCGGGCAAACCGATGATTATGAGAAACAACGACCATCATGTAATCCTTCACAAGCGGTTGAACCGCCAGCTTTTGGTCATGCACATCCCCCTCAATGATGCCGATGTCCAACTGTCGACGAGAAATCTTGTCTGCGACTGAGGCAGAGTTTCCGATCATGACCGAGGGTTTGATTAGCGGATACTGCTGCAGCAAGTCGGCAAGCAGCTGAGGCAGTACATATTCCCCAAACGAATAACTTGCCCCGATCGCCAACGGCCCTCCTGCTGTCTGCATTAAATCGACAACCAACGTTTTCATGCGCGCGTATAACCCGAGAATTTCTTTCGCGTGATGATAGACGACTTCCCCGGCTTTCGTCATCCTCACCATTTTATTGTTCCGTTCCAAAAGCGTCGCGTTTATATCTTGTTCCAGCGTTTTCACGTATTGGCTCACAGCGGGTTGTGTCATATGTAAAGCTTCGGCAGCGCGGGAGAAGTTTTTCTTCTCAGCGACGGTGACAAACACGAGTAAATGTTGATCCATCATGAAACCCCTCGATTCGCTGAATTTGGCATCATTATAACACATTACTTATCGTCACTATATTTATTATTTATTTTACTTATCGTTCCCTGTGACTTACGCTTAAAAAAGTTTCGTTACGCACGGATGAATAAACAGGGGGCAAGGATTTGAGAATGAAAACTTCAGAAACTACGGCAGCGGCACAGCCAATAGCCGATACGGTACGTAACCCATGGCCGTTTAGACAGTGGATGGGGGGACTTTTGTTTACCTTCGTCATTGCCGGTCTAGGCTATGGGCTCGCTCAACTTCCCGGCCCCGACCATGTCGGTTCGATGGCTTGCTCAATCATTCTCGCTGTCGTTTACAGGCAAATCTGGGGATACCCGGAATCGCTTCGGTCCGGAATTGAATTCTCCGCGAAAAAATTGTTGCGATATGCGATTGTATTATATGGTTTAAAATTAAACGTCAACGTGATTTTCAATGAAGGATTGCCGTTGTTGGCGCGAGGGGCGTTCACGATCGTTTTTGCGATGCTCGTTATGATGATTTTGGCGAAATGGTTAAAAGCCGACCTCTCTCTTTCGCTGCTTCTCGGCGTGGGTACCGGGGTATGCGGAGCTTCGGCGATCGCCGCAGCCTCGCCGATCATAAAGGCGAAAGAAGAGGATACGGCAATTGGAGTCGGCATCATTGCCTTCATGGGCACCGTTTTCGCGCTTAGTTATACGTTCATTCGGCCGTTTTTGCCGCTGTCTCCCGCCGATTATGCGGTCTGGTCCGGAGTGAGCTTGCATGAAATCGCCCATGTCGCTCTTGCCGCCGCTCCCGCTGGTCAAGATCCGCTTGCGATCGCGCTGCTTGCAAAACTCAGCCGGGTGTTTCTTCTCATCCCGCTTTGCTTTGTGCTGGTGTTTTGGATGAATCGAGGAAAAAGAAGCGACGATACTCCAGGCACGAAGACGCCATTTCCGTGGTTTTTGCTCGGATTTGTCGCGATGAGTTTGATCGGCAGTTACCTTATCGGTGATCTAATTGAAATCCCCGATCGTTGGCTGTCGGGGATTTCGGAACTCTCTCACTTTATCTTAACCGCAGCTATGGTCGGCCTCGGGTTGAATGTCAGCTTCGCGGCATTACGGAAAAAAGCGCTCCGTCCGCTGCTGGCAATGACACTCACTTCTGTTTTGCTGTCGATGATCACTTACTTGTCCTTATAAATGCGGTTTCTCCTTTCGAAACCAATCATCGATTTGCTGAACGATGCTTTGCATCGCACGCTCGTTCGAAAAGCTTGGCAAATGGACGAGCAGTGTCTGCGAGGGGGGATGCGCGTTTTCCCCGTGTTTTTGCAAAATCATGATGCTCTTGGCATAATGTTCTTTCTTGAACATCGTAAGCGGCAGCTGAAGAAGACCTTGAATGGCGGCCGTTTTCGAAATGAATGTTTTTAATGCTCCCGCCTGGTCGCTTTCAAAAAGGCCGTTTGGAATAAGGAAAATGGCGTATCCGCCATCCTTCAAGTGCCGCAAGCTTTGTTCGATCAACAAATGGTGGGCAAAAGAACGACCGCTTTTCGCTCGCACATCATAGCCGGCGGCAATGGCTTCATGCGGATAATACCCGATCGGAAGATCACAAACAATACAATCGACAGGATCGATCAACAAAGGCTGGATGCTGTCTTGATGAAAAAATTGCGTTGCGTGTTTTTGCAAGTTGCTGCTGACGTATGCCAATTTTAACAATAACTCGTCGGCATCCACAGCGTAACTTTGGTCAACCTTTGTTTGCGCGCTATTGAGCACAGCGGTCAATAAATTGCCGGAACCGACCGCTGGATCGAGGATAGTTACTGAGTCGCGTTCGGACGACAACTTGTTGAACAAATAGCCGATAAACAGAGAGACGGCATCCGGCGTCATTTCATGGTTCGGCTGCGTCGCTGCTTTCATCCCTTTTAACACTGCCAACTGGAACGCTTTGCGGATCTCTTCCGCTTTCAGTTGTTCGATGTCGATGTTCGAATAAAGGTCCTCAAGTTTTTTGACGACTTCCGAACGGACCGGTTGCAAGACTGCATGCTGAAACAAGTTTTCCCCTGTTTCCGCCAGTGCTTCCAAATAAGGAACGTCTTCGGTTTCTGACAACAAAACGCTCGAATCATCCAACACTTGAAAACATTTTTCTGTATTCGTCATGCTTTCCCTCCGTTTTTCAAGACTCCCATGCATTTGGCGAAACCGTTGCTGTCCGTCCGATCGCTTTTTGCGAGTTTGGCCGCTTTTTGCAGCGCAACAAACCATACGTGCGCATCCGCTTTCGCAACATCTTCAACACCGTATGCCTCGTAAAAACGACTTTTGCAACGCGCCGATTCAAAAGCATACTGAGCGACGTCCCAATAAGGGTCGCCGATCATCGAACGATCGAAATCAAACAGTAATAATCGCCCGTTTCGTTCGCCGATGTTCGCGAACCTAAAGTCGCCGTGAATGTAAGCCAAAGGGGTATACGGCGAGTCTTTCAATTGCGCAAGTTTTTCTTCAAGGCGTTCACCAACGGCAATCCAGTCACGTAACGATTCCACCGGTTTTCGAAAAGCGTGCGCCAAATAATCTTTCCATGTCGTGAAATGTTCGCCTGTGCCGGGGTCATAAACCGCTCCATACCTTCTCGTCGTATGGTGCAACTGCTTCATAAGGGCAGCGGCGGCAAGGTCTTTGTTCGCGCAATCAAAGGCTTCCTCAAGCGGTTGATAAGACATGTACAAACAGCGGCGGCGGACATCGATTTTGTAGACGACCGGCCGCATCGTACGGTCGATAGCTTTAACAGCTTCGATTTCTCTTTTGAAAGTTACCGGATCGAAAAACGTTTTTTTGACAATTTCCCCGTGTTTCGGATGCTTGACGAGATGCACCCGATGCGTTGAATCTTTTTCGGAAAGTTCTCTCACCACTTCATCCATCTTGATAACCTTCCTTTGTCCCGACTTCCTCTAGCATTTTAACATAGAAAAGAGAACAGCGGCTTAAGGGGCGCCTGAAGAGCAGCGCAAAAAAATCACCCGAGAAGCGTATCGGGTGAGAAATTATTGTACGGGCGTTTGATTTGTTTGGCTGGCTTGATTCGCTTGATTGGATGGTTGGCCTTGGTTCGCTTGCGGTTTCTTTCCTTTCAACATTTGTTGAATTTTCTCCGCCGCTTGCGGCGCCAAGTTCAGCATTTTTTCATAAAGATGCGTTGTGTTGTCGAGATGAATCAATTGAATGTCGTCTTTTTTCACAATCAAGAAAGCGATCGGCGTTATGGAAACACCGCCTCCGCTTCCACCGCCGAAAGGGAGTCCGCCCCCATCTTTCGAGCCGCTCATCTCACTTCCGCCCGCAGCGAACCCGAAGCCGACTTTGGAAACGGTCAAGATGATACTGCCGTCCGGCGTCTCCACGGGATCTCCGATTACGGTATTGACACTCGTCATTTCCTGCAAATTTTCAAGCGCGGTGTTCATCAACCCTTGAATCGGATGTTCCTGTTGCTGTTCCGGCATCGCCGTTGCCTCCTTTCAAGGACTTGAAAATGCGTCTCGCTGCGAGCATAGCATGCCCGATTCTGAAAGAAAACATGCAGGCGATCGTGGTCTCAAACCGTTGTTTCTGCCACAGCGGTTCAACGGAAAGTTCCGGTTCCGTCTTCCATTGAAAAAAACGATCCAATACGCCGAGTGCATTTCCCTTCAACGCCCATAGCGACCCAGCCGTCATACCGGTAACGGCTGCATCGGCGCATCCGATCCGGCTGTGCCAAGCAAAATCGACAAAAGTGACTTTACTCGCAAACCGGCGAACCGCAGCCACTGCATTTTCAAGTTTTCTTACCATTCTTTGCGTAAGCTTTAAACTCTCGTCAAGACCTGATTTTTCTTTTTTCGCCGATTCGTTCCCCTCTTTCGCCGGATAACCGTTTAAATCAACGGAATGATGCCGTGAATAAACCTTAATGCCCCATACGCGCATCGTGATCGTCATATCATTCGATTGATCTTGAAGGCAAAATTGAATTTCGACGTAAAGCCTTGAACACAGCAACGCGAACAGGCCGATGACGACTGCAATAAGCGCCGCATACGCAACCATTTCATTCCCTTCTTTCCATTTACAGTATCTCCGCCTGTGAAGGGAAATAAACAAAACCGCCTCGATAGCGAGACGGTTCATTCGTTGTCATACATGATGCTGTCGTCGACGACCGTTTTCATCACATTGGCGTTGGGGATCTCCTCGATGTCGACAGCAAACAAGTCTCGATCCAAAATGGTAAAATCGGCGGTATAGCCCGGGGCTATTTGGCCGCGTTCCAATTCTTTGCCGATCACGTATGCGCTCCCTTTCGTATACAAAGAAACTGCTTCGTACACGGATAGGGATTGTTCGGGGTAAAATCCTTTCCCCGGCTCTCCCGGCTGTTTCCTAGCCACGGCCGCATGGATGCCGAGCAACGGATCGGGAATCTCGATCGGCGCATCCGATCCTCCTGCGCAAGCAATGCCGGCTTCGAGAAGCGTTTTCCAGGCAAACGAGTGCTTCATTCGCGGCTCGCCGAGCCGTTCGATCACCCAAGGGAAATCAGACGGAACGAATTGTGGTTGAATATCGAGTACGACGGGCAGCGCCCGCAGTCGATTAATCAAATCGGGAGGTGTTACTTGCGTATGCACGAGCCTGTCCCTCATCCCCTCCGGAACCGGAAAGGCTTCAATGGCTTCCACCGCAAGCTCAAGAGCCCGGTCGCCGATCGTGTGAATGACAACAGGCATATCGCAAGCTCGCGCCTTCCTCACAAGCGACTTCAATTCGGGCAAATCATACATCGCCACGCCTGACGTGTCGGGAGCATCGTTATACGGGTCCCTGAGCAACGCCGTCCGCCCTCCGAAAGCTCCGTCGGCGAAAATTTTCATCGCGTCGAATTTGACGAAGGATGTCCCTTCTCCATACCGGCCGCCTTCCTCGTACATTTCTCCCACCACTTGATTGTGCACGAGCAAATGCGTACGAAATTTAATCCTTTTCCCGTCTATGACCTCACGGAAAGCATTCCACGTTCGCTTGAAACCGCCATGGTAATACAAATCCTCCGTATGCCCGCCGACTAGTCCCCGCCGTAACAAATCGTTCACCGCAATTCGTAAAGCATACCGCAATTCGGTATCGCTTTGTTTTGGAACTTGATTTTGCACGAGTTGTTGCGCATTATCGAGCAAATAGCCGGTCGGTTCTCCTTCGTTGTCGCGCACGATCACCCCTCCAGGCGGATCTGGCGTATGCGCGTCGATCCCCGCCGAGGCGAGCGCCTGTGAATTGGCAAGCAAAGCATGGCGGCATACCCTCGTCAAGATTAACGGCTTGTCGGGGGCGATGTCGTCAAGTTCTTTCTTATGAAAAATTTTCCGATCGGGAAAATGGTTCTCATTCCACCCTTCGCCGATTACCCATTCGCCGGCAGGCACCCCGTTTGCTTTTTCGCGTATCCTCCTGGCCATTTCTTCGGAAGAATATACGTCTGACAAATCCAGCCGCAACAACTTCTCTCCGTAACCGATCATATGCAAATGGCTGTCGACAAATCCCGGATACATCACATTTCCGTGCAAATCTATTTCCCGGGTAATTTTTTTGTCGACAGCCTCGCGAATCGCTCGTTCTGTGCCGATTCTTACAATTTTACCATTTTCCGTATAAATGGCTTCCGTCTTTTCGTTCTCTTTGCGCATCGTGTATATTTTTCCGCCGAACCATAATGTTCCCACAACATCTCTCTCCCGTTCTTTATGCTTCATGCACCAGTTTAACATGATCGTCCATAGCTGCGCACAAAAAAACACTGATCATGTCACACGAGCACGAAGCTCTTGGACCGATCCGTGTTTTAATTGTTTGCAAACGCGTCCATGAATTGTAAAACCGCCGGTCCTAACAAAACGATAAAGAGACTAGGAAAGATAAACAGCACGAGCGGAAAAAGCATTTTGATCGGCGCTTTCATCGCCTTTTCTTCGGCTCGTTGTTTTCGCTGCTCCCTTACTTCTTCGGATTGAATTCGCAGTACTTTCACTAGACCGATGCCTAATTTCTCTGCCTGTAAAATGTTGCTGATCAACACCCGCAGTTCGTTCAGCGTCAAACGCTCCCTTACCCCGCTCAAAGCATCCTTTCTCGTTTTCCCGAGTCGAATTTCCTCCAGGCAGCGGTGAAATTCCTCCGGCAGAACCCCGCTTTTGCGCGAAACCACCTTGCCAAGCGCCGAGTCAAACCCGAGTCCGGCTTCAAGGCTGACGGTCAGGAGATCAAGGATATCCGGAAGTTCTTTCAAGGCTTTTTCATTTCTCGATTTCGTCTTCATTCGCAAATAAAAACCGGGCAAAGCCGCAGCGACCGGAACTGAGAACGTGACGAACAGGATTGTGATCGACGAACGATTGCCGAGCAATTCCCCGTAAAAAAATGCGATCACCGGAAAAATTAAAAGCAGCGTAAGCTTGAACAAGCGGTACTCCACCGGTCCCATCCCAAGTGGACTTCCGGCTCGCAACAACTTGATTTCCAGTTTCGCTGCCTGTTCGCGTTTCATTTTCCGCTGGAAATTCCGTCTTATTTCACCCCAGAGTGGAGATCCGACTCTTTCCCACAACGATTGTCTCTCATTCTCGTCGCTGGGGACAGCCGCTCCGTCTTGATGAAAGACGGAGGAAATGCGCGATTGCACGAGTTTTCTTCTTTCTTCGCGAACCGTGGTCCAAAACATGCAAATCAGCAGGAATGTGCAAAAGAATGTGATGTAAAGCATGCACTACACCTCAATTTTCGTCAATTTCCTTATCATCAAGAATCCAACCGTGCAAGAAACGGCGCCGGCGGCAACCATAACGATGCCGATTGGATTAGTAAACAGTGCCCCAATGTATTGCGGCTGGATCAAATACAGAACGAAGCCTAAGATGACCGGCATTAAACCGATAATCAAACCGGACAACCGGCCTTGCGCCGTCAACGTCAAAATATTCCTTTGGATCCGGTTGCGGTCCCGAATCGTTTGAACGATTTTGTCTAGAACTTCTGCCAAATTGCCGCCGACTTGGCGTTGGATTAAGATCGCTTGAATCATTAGCTCCAAATCTTCACTCGGCATACGGTCTTTCAATTCCCCGAGCGCACTTTCCATTGAATTTCCATACTGAATTTCTTTCAATAACGTTTTTATCTCATCTTTCATCGGTGGATCCGCTTCTTCGATGACCGTCATGAGCGCTTGTGAAAAACTGAATCCGGCACGAAGCGACCCGATGATCGTCGTCAACATGTCGGGAAGCTGCTCATTAAAGGCTGTCAGCCGGTCCCGTTGTTTCTTTTTCAGCCACCATTTCGGCATCATCCAACCTGCGAATGCGCCAGTAATCAATAGAATCCAGTTTCCGGCCAATAAATAAAAAATTCCTCCTCCGAGCAGCACCGCCATCCAGCGAAACAACACATATTCTTCTGGTTTTAACGGAATCCCTGAACGAGACAGCATCTTTTCTAGTTTTGCATTGTGTCTTTTGTTGCCGATCTGTCCCTTCAACCGTTGTTTGAACAGTTGTATAGTAACGAGTTGACTAAACCGTTTGCGATCGAACCCTTTTTGATCTTGCAGTTCCAAATAATGCTGAATCCGTTTCGTCAAGCGTTTGTCGGAAGGGGCAAATAACCGGGATATCGCAAAAACCCACAAAAAGGATGTAAAAGAAACGAACAACAAAATCAACAGTTTCATTCAGACCAATCTCCTTCGGCAACAAAAACGCTTGTCGGGATTTTCATGCCTGATTGTTCCAACCGCTCGTAGAACAAAGGTCTTACCCCGGTCGGCATCATTTGCCCGATGATTTTGCCTTCGGCGTCAACGCCCTCCTGTTTAAAGACGAAAAGATCTTGCAGAACAATAACGTCCCCTTCCAACCCTTGCACTTCCGTAATTTTAGTAATTTTCCTCGTTCCGTCTTTTAAACGGGCCTGTTGAATAATCACATCAATGGCCCCGGCGATTTGTTCGCGAATCGCTTTGACAGGCAAATCAACACCCGCAAGTAAAACCATCGTTTCCAGACGAGCGACCATGTCGCGCGGACTGTTTGCATGTCCGGTCGTCAACGAACCGTCGTGACCGGTATTCATTGCTTGAAGCATGTCCAAAGCTTCTCCGCCGCGCACCTCGCCAATAACAATTCGGTCCGGACGCATGCGCAAGGAATTTCGTACGAGATCACGAATCGTTATGCTTCCTTTTCCTTCAATGTTCGGCGGCCGCGATTCCAATGACACGACGTGATCCTGACCGAGTTGAAGCTCGGCTGCATCCTCAATCGTGACGATGCGCTCATCGTTTGGAATGAAGGAGGACAATACATTCAGCGTGCTCGTCTTCCCTGAACCGGTTCCGCCGCTGACAAACAAGTTCAGACGCGATTTCACGCATGCTTCGATGAAAGTCGCCATTCCCCTCGTCATCGTTCCGAACCGAATCAAATCTTCGACTTGAAACGGATCTTTCGAAAATTTTCGGATCGTAACGGTCGGACCATTCAACGCCAGCGGCGGCACGATGGCATTGACACGTGATCCGTCGGGAAGGCGCGCATCGACCATCGGACTGCTTTCGTCGATTCTCCTTCCGAGCGGTGCAACAATTTTTTCAATAACATTTAACACGTGTTCGTTATCTCTGAAAAAAACGTTGGACAGTTCGATTCGTCCCTTTCGCTCGACGTAAACGCGGTTTGGACCGTTCACCATCACTTCAGATATTTCTGGATCCAACAAAAGTGGATTGATCGGTCCATATCCGGTCAAGTCGTTGATCAACTCTTCAACGACTTTCTTGTGGCTGACCACTCCGCGCAGCGACTCGTCTTCTTTAATCATTTCAATGGCGATGGCATCCAGTTTCGGAATGATCTGTTCGACTTCTTCCTCATTTAATTCGTCGAGCACTTTTTTATGCAAGCGATTCTTTAATTGTTGCTGCTTCTTTTGCAATTCGACGTTTACTTGAGGTTTCGGCCGCGGTTCACCATGCTTGCCTTCGCGCAAGCTGGAAATCAAGTCTTGCACTTGTGCACCCGGTTTTGGCACACTACCGTGATTCGGCTGCTCACTGCCGTTCCCCCGTTCCTCCCCCATCTTTTGCATGCGTTCCAAAAGACTCATCGTTTCTTCTCCTTCTTCGCATTTCGATTCGGCAACATTTTCGGAAATATCCGCTTGTTTTTTGACGGGACCGTCGTGATCACATGATTGGTAGTAAGCAGTTCCGCCATTTTGAAAACGGACTTGGCCACCTCAGTTTTTCCTTTGTTAACAACGAAAGGCACCCCGATATTCAACGACTGGGATACCGTTTTGAAATCATTCGGAAGATAAAATAGATCATTTTCGTCTTCCCCTAAAATAGCTGGTACGTCCGACGCCTTAATGACGCTTTCCATCGTCGATCGATTGACAACGACGCTCGTTTTCTCACGAAAACCTAACGTAGTTAACGTTTCCAACATCAATTTCGTGTTTTTCAATCCGGGCATGACCAAGTCCGTCGTCAACAGCACTTCGTCGGCTTGTTCAATGAGAAACAAATTGCTCTCCTGCAAACCGGAGGCAGTGTCGACGAGGACGTAATCATTTTTCTCACGCAGCCAACCGAGAACGGCCGTGATCACCTTCTCGGTGACAAGATCCGCATATTCGGGCTGATCCGGTGCGGTCAGCACTTTCACGCCGCTGTCGTGCTGGCTTAAATAGCTCGCGAAACTAACAAGTTCCATATGGTCAAAATTTTCGACGACATCTTTGATGGTAAACGGTGATTGAAGATCCAAAGCCAAGCCGACGTCGCCGAATTGGAAATCCCCGTCGAGAACGCCGACCTGCATGTTTTTTTTGCAAAGCGCCACCGCCAAATTGACGGTCAGAACGGTCTTTCCGATTCCTCCTTTTGCGCTGCATACGGCAATCATCTTTCCCCCTTGCCGTCTTTTAGCTGCCGCCATCGTTGTTCCCGCCCTCGTTCGGAAGCAGCCTGCTGTTCAAAATGAGTTGGAGTTTGCCTTGTTCCGCCGCACGAATGACTTTCAGCGCATCTTCCGGTTTCAGCTCGAGCGTTACCGCTTCATATTTTGTTCGACCATCTTTTGAATCCGGTTCGATCATCGTGCTCCCGACAGCCAAAACCCGTACATTGGAGACAAGGGTTTCAGTCTTTGTTTGTTTCTTTTGATTGACTTGCGTGGTAATGCTGACGACGACGTCAACTTTATCCTCCGGCTCAATTAAATTCGATACCGACCGAACGTAATCGACCCCGACCGAGACTGCGCGAAAACCGGGTGTGATTTTTCGGGAGACAAAGACGTTTTCATCCAGGTGACTGCGAACGTGGTTCGTTAACACTGGTTCGCCCGCCGCCATGTCGACAGTTGCGTAAAGTCCGGCAACCGCATCGAATTTCGGCGTCATAGACTCGAGTTCCCGGGTTTCAGGATATTGGACGATAGTCAGTTTCTCTTTCGTGATGCGTTCGTTCTTTTTGATCGCTTCTTTGGCGACGACAACATTGACCGTGTTCCCGTCGGAAGCTTGTCCAGTATCGAGGTGCTGCATATAACGATAAAATAAATAAGTTGTAAACCCGGCCATCACGATTGCCAGTACCAAAATCAACTTCGATTTCATGAGTTCAACACCTATTCCGTTAATCGAATCGCATAGGCACCGCGATTCGATCCTTGTGAATTGATATACCCCGTACCCGTTCTTCTAATGAAAATTCCGTGAATCGTCTTTCGTTGACTGTCCAATGGTTCCGTAATGTAAAAATAAGCAAAACCGGTGATTTTCACGGTTTTTAATTGATTTTGATCGACTTGGTAACGCTCATAGACCGGGATCAAAATCACCCGCGGACAGTCGCGGTCTTCATAATTGCCGTCCGGGCATGCGTCAATGAGCTCTTGCACCGCCTGTTTCGTTTTCCCGGCAATGTTTCCGGTTTCTGTTTCAACAATATCGCCGACTCGCAATTCCCCATCGAACCCATAGCGCAAATTGTCATAATACCGATCCGCCCCGCCGCCGCCCAATGACAACACGCCGAAATTCCCGGTATCCTCCAGCGTTTGATCGACTTTCAACTCATATACTTTGTTGTAGATCAAATCGACGGAATCGTCGATGCCGAGTGGTGCCGCTCCTGCGGCCCGTCCCATTGTGCCGATCTCTGCGGTCGCATTGGCCGACACTGTTCCCGTATCGATTCCGAATATGGACATGAAGGACAAAGGTACGGTCTTCTTCAATACGATGCTCACTTGGTCGTTCATGACGATATCCAAATGTTCCACATCATTTTCATTTCCGTGAGCAACCAAAATCCGTTCAACGACTTGTTGAACGTCGGATGGAGTGTCGGTCAGTTCCTGCGCCCCTGACAATACTGCGGCATCAGCCGCTTTTTGCAATGCAGCTCGTCTTTCGTACAGCATTCCCCCGTCCAGTGCCAAACCCGTGATCATTAACATTCCTACCAAAGCTAAGGAAAACAGAAGCAACGTACTTCCTTGTTGTTGTTGAAACAGCCGTTTAATGATTTTCATCTAGACCACCTCCCTATTCGACCCGGATTGTGGAATCGACCGAAATTACGAGGGGAGAAGGTATGATGGCAGAAATGAACGGCGTGATCAAATGAAAGGGATATCGCAAGGTCACCGTGACATAGTCGCCGGATTCGCGATCCGCTTCGGACGGCGAAATCGCAACGTTTAATGAGGAAGGATCTGAAAGCTCGACATCTTCCCTCGCAAAAGAAACGATTCGGTCGTCCCCTTCTCCCAAACCCGCCATTCGAACCGTATCTTGTGCGACCGACTGAAGGTTCAAATATGTGAACAACACTCTCCCCATATCAAAAATGCCGGAGAACAGCAAAAGCAGCAACGGCAAAATCAACGCCATTTCTACTAAAGACTGTCCTCGTTCGTTTCGGATCACTTCATCACCTCCCATTAAACATAAGACAAATGATCGTCCCTGCAGCAATTGCGATACCGTACGGATATGTAAGCGTAAGCGCATGTTTGTCGATGTTCAACGGCATCCTCAAACCGTGCAAATGCGAAAATAAAAACCACGTCATTGATTTTAACCGTTTCGCCGCGCCTTTCCTGAAGACGAGGATTCCAACAGCGACGGCTGCGCCGGCAAGTGCCATGTATATAGCGGAATGAAACACAAATACGGAGCCTTTTGCCGCTCCGACGAAAGCCAACAACTTAACATCACCCGCGCCCATCCCTCCAAACAAATACGGGACGATTAATATTCCGAATCCGACCAACAACCCGCCGAAAGCGGTTCCGAGCTCCGGAACCCCCCCGTTCATAAAATGTAGAAGAAAAGCCGCTAAAAACGCAGGATAAACGACGATGTTATAAATTTTTCGCGTTTTCAAATCCGTCACCGTACAAATAATCAAGACGATGATCAACATCGCGTCCAACATTACGGCAATGTTGCGCACAAATTCAACAATCATAATGAACCATCCCTCATGTTTCAAAAAAAGGGTCTTGCGCAAACGACAAGACCCCTTCCCTTTTCTTCTTATGTCGTCGTGCCTCCGTTAGCACCCGTGATGGCGGTAAGTACTTTCTCAAAAAGAATGACGATCTGTTCTCTCAAACTGACGAGAATCGTCACGACGCCAACCGCAATCACACCGAGGACAAGCCCGTATTCCGTCATCCCTTGTCCTTCTTCTTCCTTGAACAAATCAATGAATTTCTTTAACATGTGAATCGCTCCTTTTTTTAAATAAATTGGACCGTTTGACCGACTTTTGTTTCCGTTGCCGAGATCGTTCCCGGCGGAAGTTCCACTACGGCGAGAGTTTCCTTCGAACCTTTTGCCAGCTTGCCTGGCCGTAAATGTTCTGCAACCGCTCCAACGCGATTGTTCGAATCGAGATACAAAACATCAATGGAATAGTTCATAAAAAACGTGTGAATCGAACGGCATGGTTTAATGAGCAAGGCCTCTCCCGGCGGAAATTGCTTTGTAAACATGAGCCCTTTCAGTCTTTCAACAAACTTGCGAGCTTGGTTGACATTTTCCGCGATCGTTTCCCCATTATCGACGTTGAGCAGTTTCATCGCCTTCACCTCCTCGCATTTGATGACTTCGCAATTTATTTCCGAATCTTCCGACAAGAAAGAGATAAAAAAACCCCCCGCCAATTCCCGAAGGCGGGGGTGTATCACAGTCCCATCTTTCGGCAGCTGGCTGACATTGTGCGGTTGACCCCGCACTTTAGTCCCTGTAGCTTTGCGTCGCTGGCTTTCGCCAGTTTTGCCTTTATCGCGAATATTGTCGTATTTGCTGTGTCCTTACCATAATCGAGATGGAACATGTTTAAAACCCGACGAACAGCCTATTTTTTCCTGTCATTCTCACAAAAGAGGGACTAAAGTCGGATGCAGCCGGCTTTTTTGAATAGGCTGTTCGAATCATTTTGCGTGAAGAGCGAACAAAGCCCTCTCGAATACGTGATTCGAGAGGGCAACTGATCGTTTACGCATCCTTTTCCATTTGTCGAAGTTCAACGCGGCGAATTTTTCCGGAAGTTGTTTTTGGCAATTCGTTGACGAACGTGATTTGGCGGGGATATTTATACGGCGCCGTCATTTTTTTGACATGATCTTGCAGTTTCGCGACAATCTCGGGATCTTCGCTATCTTTGTTGTTCTTAAGTACCACGTAAGCTTTGACAATATGACCGCGTACTGGATCAGGACTTGCGACGACTGCACATTCTTTCACATCCGGATGCTTCACGAGCGCATCTTCCACTTCGAACGGTCCAATCGTATAGCCCGAACTAATAATGATGTCGTCACTCCTGCCTTCGAACCAGAAATAACCGTCCTTGTCTTTCTTTGCTTTGTCTCCGGTCAAATAATAATTCCCTCGAAATGCTCGGTTCGTCCGTTCGGGATCTTTATAATATTCTTTGAACAAGGCTGGGGTATCTTTATGTACCGCTATATCACCAACTTCACCGACATCCGCGGCATCCCCTTCCTCCGTAATGATCTCCACCCGGTTTCCCGGCGTCGGCTTTCCCATCGAACCCGGTTTGATTTTCATCCCTTCCCTGTTGCAAACGAGCAACGTATTTTCTGTTTGCCCGTAACCGTCCCGCACTTGGATACCGAAAACGTTCCGGAACGTGTCGATCACTTCCCGGTTCAACGGCTCGCCCGCCGAGACGGCACTCTTCAAATCCGTCAGCTTAAACCGTTGCAAATCGTCGACTTTCGCCATCAAACGATACTCCGTCGGCGTGCAGCAGAGCACTTGGATTCGATATTCATCTGCTAAAGCCAAATACGTCTCGGGGTCGAATTTCCCATAATAAACGAACCCGACTGCCCCGGAACCGAGTGTCGACAAAAACGGGCTCCATACCCATTTGGCCCAACCCGGTCCAGCCGTTGCCCAAACGCGGTCGCCTTCGGAAACGTTCATCCATTTTTCAGCAGCTGTACGCAAATGCGCATACGCCCAGCCGTGAGTATGGACAACTCCTTTCGGTTGTCCGGTCGTTCCGGAAGTATAGGAAAGGAACGCCATGTCATCGCGTGACGTATCCGCCGCTTCGAAGACGTGACTTTCTCCATCAGTCAATTCATTTACGGGAAGCCAGCCTTTATTCCTGCCGCCGACAACCACTTTCAACGAAAGTGAAGGTACCTGTCCGATTCGTTCGAACTCTTCAATCAATGGGGCGAATACGATCACCGCGCTTGCCGACGAGTGGTTAAGGCGATAGGACAAATCTTTCGCTCGCAACATTTCCGACGAAGGAATCACAACTAGACCTGCTTTCAAACAAGCCAAATAAGCTGTGTACGCCTCCGTGATTCGGGGCAGCATGATGAGCACGCGGTCGCCTTTTTTAAGTCCACGGTTTTTTAAGCCGTTCGCCATTTGATTTGCACGCTCAAAAAGTTTGGCGTAAGTGACCGTCTTCTCCTCGCCGCTTTCATTTTTCCAAATCAATGCTTGACGCGCGGGATCAGCCGCATGCTTTTCCATTTCCTCGGTCAAATTGTACGCTTCCGGTGCCAGCAAATTCGTTTCCAAGGGCCACTCCTCCTATGTTGGCGTTTCCTCCATTATAACAAATTCGCCAATTTTTTGAATCATCAAAATCGCAAAAAGGGTGATACCCACTGGTACCACCCAAGCCAATAATATCAAATTGTAAAAATGATTAACGTCCCAATTGTTGTTGAGCAGCGGTGACAAGACGTTTCGTGATTTCTCCTCCTACCGAACCGTTGGCGCGGGATGTTTGATCAGCACCCAGTTGTACGCCGAATTCTTGAGCGATTTCGGTTTTCATTTGGTCGATGGCTTGAGACGCGCCTTCGACGAGCAATTGGTTCGTGTTCCGGCTTCTTTCGTTTTGTGCCATGTCTTTCACCTCCTTACGAAGGTAGCATTTGAAGAAACCGGTTCGATCATGCAACTTGACGATGGTAAATGTTGAAAACTACGAACAAGACGTCTAACGTGCCATTCGCGGCCAGCGATCGTTAAAACAACTCGTGAAACTCTTCACTTGTTGCATCTTCTCGATCAAACGACAAGATCTCCGTTTGCGCAACCGCTTCTTCGATAAGCTTTTCCGTTTCCAAGTGGCGTTCGAAATGATTGGCTTTATCCCTTCGCGGTTTTGTTTTCGGAGCAGCCGGAACAAAAATTGTGCAGCAATCCTCGTAAGGACGAATGGAAATGTCATACGTGCCGATTTTCTTCGCAATTGCGGTAATTTCCGTTTTATCCATCGCCAACAAAGGGCGCAAAACCGGCATGTTCGTCACTTCATTGATGGTGTTCATGCTTTCGAGCGTCTGACTGGCGACTTGTCCTAAACTTTCTCCCGTCGCCACGGCTAACGCTCCATGTTGCTGTGCGATTCTTTCACTGATTCTTAGCATCAATCGGCGCATAATCGTCATCCGATAATTGTCCGGAACCGAGCGGTTGATCGTCTCTTGCGCGTTCGTAAACGGCACAACATGGAGGCGAATCGTTCCTCCGAATTTCGTGAGCTCACGGCACAAATCGACGACCTTTTGTTTTGCGCGTTCGCTCGTATACGGCGGGCTATGGAAATGCACGGCTTCGACGACAGCTCCTCTTTTCATCATCAAAAACGCGGCGACCGGGCTATCAATTCCACCCGAAAGCATGAGCATTCCTTTTCCTCCCGCTCCGACAGGAAGTCCTCCCGCTCCAGGAAAACGAATGCCGCTGATAAACGTGAATTTCTTTTTCACTTCCACTTTTAAATCTACATCGGGATGGTGGACGTCCACCTTTACGTCCGCATTCTTCAAAACATGGGCTCCAATTTCCCGGTTTAATTTATCGGAACGAATCGGAAAGCTTTTTTCGATGCGGCGGGCGGAAATTTTAAATGTTCGAACGTTGTCCAATTCGCGTATAGCCGCGAGTGCCCCCGTTTTCATCGCTTCCAAATCAGATTCGGTTTTCAGCGCAAGACTTAACGATTGGATGCCAAAAACTTCTTGAAGCTGTTCGATGATCGGCATATACGGCTGGCCGTTAAGCAGCACAAACATCTTGTCAAAAGAACGCTTTACCCGGATATCCGCGAAACCGGTCAATTTACGTTTTACGTTCGATTGCAGGCAATCGATAAATTGTTTACGATTTCGTCCTTTCAGCGAAAGTTCCCCAAATCGGATAATAATGTGATCAAAAGTCATCTCGTTCCCCCCACTTTGCGAAGCTTTGGAACAACCGCTTTAACGGCTTCGATTGTATCTTGTATTTCCGCTTCCGTGTTGTCGAAAGCGAGACTGATCCGAACCGCATGTTCCGCACGCTTCAAAGGAATTCCCGAAGCCAACAATACCGGACTTGCCCCGCTCTCATTAGAAGAACAGGCCGACCTCGTTGACACGTAAATGCCGTGTTCGCTTAATGCGTGAACAAGAACCTCCGGTTTGACGCCTTCGACAGAAAAGTTCAATATATGCGGAGCAGCATGTTCGTCAGGCGTATTCAAATCAATGCCCTCCAATTTCGATAAACGTTCCGCCAAATTGTTTTTCAACCGCCGAACATGGGACAGTTGGTTCATCGATGCTTCAGAACTCATCCGAAGCGCCTTCGCCATTGCGGCAACGGCGGGTAAGTTTTCCGTCCCGGAACGAAAGCCGGATTCTTGATTGCCGCCGGAAAGCAGTGCCTTCAGTTGGACGCCGTTGCGGACATAAAGAATGCCTACGCCGCGCGGGCCATGAAATTTATGGGCCGATAGGCTTGCCAAATCAATGCCGGACTTTTTGAAATCGAGCGGAACTTTCGTAATTCCTTGAACGTGGTCCACGTGAAAAACAATCTTTGGGTAACGAGCCAACAGTTTCCCCGCTTCTTCCACAGGCTGAATCGTTCCAAGCTCGTTGTTTACGTGTATCATCGATACGAAAATCGTGTCCGGCCGAATGGCTTTTTCCAAATCTTGCACGGATATCCGGCCGCCGTCCGTGGCAGGCAAATAAGTCACGTCAAACCCGAATCCTTTCAACTGCTCAAACGCCTGTTTCACCGCCGGATGTTCGACTTCCGTAGTGATCACGTGCTTGCCCCGAGACTCGTACTGGAAAGCTGTGCCTTTGACGGCCAAATTATCGCTTTCAGTTCCTCCGGATGTGAAAACGACCTCTTGTTCATTTACTTTCAGCCAATGCGCGCAAACTTTCCGCGCCTCGTTGAAGACTCGTTCCGCTTCACCGCCGAGGCGATGGAGGGACGATGGATTGCCGAAATACTTCTCCGCAACCTTGCTATACGTTTCAAGCACTTCTCGATAAGGTTTCGTCGTCGCGCTGTTGTCAAGATAAATCAATGGATCCTCGCTCCTTCACATCGTACTATCATAACACGTACGTTACCGTGATAAAAGCATCGCCAATTCAGTGAACATCCCGTCAATTTCGCCTTTTCCGCCGATCATCATGCAAAAAGATCCCGGTTGCCGGGATCTCATTAAGCTTCCTTATTCAACGAAACATCGAATTCCTTTAAGATGTGGGGCTCGACGGTTTCGATCGCTTTCGCCGCAAATTCCAACGCTTCTTCATAACTGTAATTGCGAAAAGCATTTTCCGCAGCGTTCAATCCTTCTTTGACGGACGGGTATTTGCTTCGATACCGATTTCCGTATTGGATGAGCCGCTCGGCCAAGTCGGCATCTTCGACAAGTTTCTTCGTCGCTTCGCAACTTTGTGCGACCTCCTCGAGCGCTTCCTCCAACACACGATTGACGACATTCATTTCCAACGGTTTTTTGTTCAGCTTTTCATCCACTTCGGCCATCTTTTCTTCGGCAAGCTCAAAATGGGTCAATTGATATGAAGGCAAGCCGGGAAGGTTGCTCTTCTGAACGAGACGCTTCGCTTCCAGCAAGCTTCTCTTCATTTCCAGCAGCTTCTTCTTCGCTTTCAGCTCATCTTCCCTTAAAGCATCAAGCATTTCCCGATACAGCTTTCTTTTTTCTTCCAATTGGTCAAGCCGTTCTTTCATCGTTTCAAGCTTTTCTTGAACAATGCTGAAGGCTAGCTTCTGCTCCTTCAACGCATCTTCCGTTTCCGCAAATCGTTTCCGCAATTGCTTCGTTTCCGACTCAAGTTCATCTTGAATTTGCAAATCTTCCTGTTCAATCCGGTAACTTAACTGGACGAGCTCCGTTTCACTCTTCAATTCGCCGACGTTCGCTTCCGTTTGCGCCAATTGATCTTGAACCGATTTTCGTTCAACCGGCACGAGTTTTCGCGAGGCGACTTCCTTCTCAAGCTCGTCGTAAATCCTTTCAAGACGCTTGCCGAGTGCCTCGATTTCCTCAGGCATCGTATCGACATTCGCTTGTTCCAAATCGGAAAGCAATTTGTCGACAAGTCCTTCAATCGCTTTAAGTTCACGGTCGATTTTTAAATGGCCGAGAATGAACCCTTGCTCTTCCATATCATGAAACCCTTCGCGCAGCTCTTTGATTTGTTCAGGAATGTTCGTCTGCAACTCTGTGAACCATTGCGGAATATGTTCCACTTTCCGTTGCAAACCATCGATCTGGGATTGGATTTCGAGCAAAATCGATCTCGCTTCGAGGTAATTGCCTTCTTCCGTTTCATGTTCGTAATTCTCAAAATAACGCGAAATATCGGCCAATTCAGCTTCAATGGGCACAATCGCTTTCTGAAAATGCCTTCTGCCTGTCAACATTTTCTTCTTCAGTTCATGATAGGCTGCCTTCAACGCTACGATGTCTTCGCGGTTTTGTTGTTCACTCGAAATGAGGACACGTAAATCTTCAAGAAGCTCTTCAATTCTCTTCTCTGACCGTTCCAGTCGTTCCTGAATGCCGTTCAAAATCGCTTTCGCTTTACCAAAACGAAATCGATCCGCCGCTTCTTCAGCCTCGAATAATCGCTCTTCCACTTCCGGCAAATCAACGGTGACGATATCGTCCCATTCATTTCTCCACCGTTCGAATTTCGCTTCCGTCTGACCGGTCATTTTCAAACGTTTCACTTTCGAAATTTCTTCGGTCACCGGCCGGTTCATGATCTCGATTTTCCTCGACTCGAGCCGGTCGATTTGCCGGTATACGTTGCGTCTGCTTAAACTGCCGAAAATAATAATTCCGATAAGAATTCCAATCAATGCGAGAATATAATAAACCAAAGGAAGCCTAACCCCCATTCCCCTTACACTTTCCCGGATGCCGGGAAGGCTCGTTCCATGCACAATTCCAGTTTCTATGATACCATGTATTCAACGTTTTGCGTGAATTTTTCCGAAAAAAATTGGTTTTTAGCGAAAAACGGCAAAAGACGAGGTTCGTTGTGAAACAGAATCTCGTCAAGCTTGAGCCTTTTTCAATTGGGGAGGATTCGGGTGGCAGACCGCGGTGTCAACCCACATTCTTAAGTAATGGGCGTACCTTTTTTTAAAATAAGCTTCCTGCGGCATTAAATGATAAACTTCACGTATATATTGAGGGTGCAAATACGGCATGAGCAACAGTTCTCTCAGTTGCAGTACAAGCAAATCGACCGGGCGGCGGCGAAATTCTTTTTGTTTGAATCCGGCGGAAAATACTTGCTCGTAACAATACTTTTCCTTCATTAAGTAAGTCGTCATTACTTCACGAACCAAGGTGGAGTCGAACGTCACCTCCCGGTGAACGCAACGGGCAAGATCGAGATGATCTTGCTGGTAATCGAGGGCAAAGCGAATCATCTCAAGCAGCACATCCTTTGCGGAACGTTCGTGAAGCTGTTCCAAACAAGCCGCGATGCCTTCGGTGTAACCTTCGTAAAAAGAAGTCATCAAATGTTCCAGCAAAGATTTTTTGCCGCCGAAATAATAGGAAATTAAAGCAACATTTACTCCGGCATGGGAAGCGATGTCCCGAACGGAAGTCCGATCGAACCCTTTTCCATTGAACAGAAGAACCGCCGAGTCGATCACCAGTTGTTTTTTGTTCGGTTTCATTGGTACCACCTCGCAAAGTGTTCTTCCTGTATGGTTTCGCGGCGAGCCGCAAGTGTCCTTTAAAAAAAGCTCGACAGATCGCCCGTGGATTCCGCAAGTTTAGTCAAAAGCCGGCGCAAGATTTAGCATTTAAAGGGGGATGACGATGTTTCACGTCGAATCTTACAATGATACGCGAAAAAATAATTACCGTTTGGTGTGCAAGCAGTTGAAGGCTTTAATTGAAGGAGAACCGAACTTGTTCGCCAATTTGGCGAACGCTTCCGCCCTGTTGAATCAATTTCTCGATGACGTCAACTGGGTTGGATTTTATTTACCGGACGGAGAAGTCGAACTCGTGCTCGGGCCGTTCCAAGGGTTGCCCGCCTGCGTAAGAATTCCATTCGGCAAAGGCGTATGCGGAACAGCGGCAAGCGAAAGGAAAATCATTCGGGTGAAAGACGTTAATGAATTTGCCGGACATATCGCTTGCGATTCAGCCTCGCGTTCGGAAATCGTCGTTCCGCTGATCAAAAACGACGAGGTGATCGGGTTGCTCGATATTGACAGTCCGTCAACCGACCGATTTGATGAAGAAGACGAAGACGGCCTGCGCCGGTTTGTTGAAGTATTGGTGGATCATCTATAATGATTGCGACAGTGAAAGCTCCCGACAACCCTCGGGAGCTTTTTTTCATCATCCGGACACGAATTGATTTTTTCCGGCCGCTTTTGCCGCATATAAAGCACGATCTGCACGTGAAAATAAGGCTTGAATCGTTGTTTGCCCTTGTAGGTCCGCCGCCCAGGATGCCATTCCGCACGAAGTCGTCACCTGCGGGTTCGTGTTCCGGCGAATGTTTTCAAGCAGCCTTTCGGCTACACTTTCGCCATGTCCCGAGTCAAGGTCAGGCAAATAAAGCGCCAATTCCTCCCCGCCCCACCGCGCTACGACATCGACGTCACGCGTATTGTTTCGTAAAATGTCGGCTACTTGGACTAAGAGATCATCACCGGTTTGATGGCCGAATGTGTCGTTGATCTCCTTGAAATTGTCGATGTCCAGCAACAAGAAACAGCCGAGCCTGTCCGCTTTCAAATGGTTTTCCAGTCGTTCGTTAAAATGAACGCGCGTGCACAACCTTGTCAAATGATCAGTAATTACCATCTTTCGAAGTTTTTCATGAAGAATGGAATTGCTGAAAGCGAGCGTGGAATGATGGATAAGTGATTCCAACAATTTGTGCTGGTCGAACGTAAATTGGTTAGGTTCTCCGTGCAAAACGACTGCGATGCCTTCCATGATTCCTTTATGGACCATCGGAACTCCCATGAAAGATCGGTAAGCGGTTTGGTTCGTCCAGCTTTCGTTTCTTAAGTCGCCGATGAATATTGCATCGCCGGCCTCCGCGATCTTTTTGAGGCAGGCGTCAAGAAACGGACGATTCGCTTTACGGAAGAAAAATTCCGTACTGCCTTCCAACGGTGCATTTCGTTTCCCGTAAGTGATGAAACCCACTTGTTCCGCATGAAACGAACGAATAATCTCCGATGTTATGTAGCGGATCGAATCCGTCAAACGGTGATTGGCATTCAGCTGATGCGATGTTTCGTTGATTAATTTCAAATCGGCGATGTATTGCTGCGATTGTTGATGCAGCTTTGCATTTTCCAATGCACTGCCCCCGATGGCGGCGAATCTCCTGATCCACTCGAAATCGGCGTCTGAAATCGTTTCGTTTCCGGCGTTCATCCGGTTCATTTCAATACTCATTACGCCGTAACTCCCTTGTCGGCCGAGGAGCGGAACATGGATAAAAGGGCAACAGCGATCATCCGTTTCCAACTGAATTTCACCGGATATGAAAGCCTCTGAACAACTATTGTCTTTATCAGTATGGTCAAATTCGAAATGTTCGACGGGCAAGCCTTCGAGATCACCGCTGTCATGGGACAAATAAAATTTGCACCGGCAAGCACTGTCGAGAAAAGCCGTGGCTCTGATCATCTCGCGAAGCACGACGTCCACTTCCGATGATGCGTGCACCGCTTTCAACATGTCGATGAGGTAGTCGTGACGCAGTTGTTCCTTCCCATTGGCGTCCGATAGTCTCATCATGCCGCGAAATTCTACCAGCCTTTCACGGATTTTCTTTTCGTCGCCGTTCGCTTTCGCATACACGGCACCGACAAAACCATTTTCAACGATTTCATCAAGAGACAACTGCATATAACACGTTTCTTCATCGGCTTCGACATCCATGTATTGGTCAATGCTGCGATAACGAGCAAGATCTTGCTGCAAACTTCCGCTGGAGGAAAGAATCGCTCCGTCTGCGCCAAGCAAAACAAAAATCGCCTGATCGCAAGCACCGAAACGATCGACGATCGAATTGAACAATTCAATCACATGTTCCATGTATCGAGGTCATCCCCTGTCATTGAAAACGATTATCTTATTCCATTATATCGAAACAAATGACCCCTGTCCTCTCGTTTTCGGAAAAATGATTCACTTTCTCCGAATATCTTTCGGAAACGGGAGAATTGCCGTGCTATCCTTGACTTCCCACCGAATTCCGATTATACTTGTCGTTGTGTAAAATGTGACAGCTTATGTGGACACCGTATGAACCCTCCCATTTTGTTTCTCGATCATCGCGGCTGTTTTTGAGAAGGATCGAGGTGCATTGCGTAACCCCCGCTGTCGGGGCGAAGGTGCGTGAAGACAAAATGGCATGCGGCGGACCGCGAATTCGCTGTTATTTTATGCAAATTAAAATAACACGAAGGAGGAGTCTTCAATGGCTCGCTATACTGGACCAGCATGGAAGAAATCCCGCCGTCTCGGCATCTCGCTCAGCGGTACCGGCAAAGAATTGGACAGACGTCCGTATCCTCCCGGAGAACACGGACAAAACCAACGGAGAAAGAAGTCCGAGCACGGCTTGCAGCTGCAAGAAAAGCAAAAGCTCCGCTACATGTACGGATTGACGGAACGCCAATTCCGTAACTTGTTCAACAGAGCCGGCAAGATGCGCGGGGTGCACGGCGAAAACTTCATGGTTTTGCTCGAATCCCGTCTCGACAACCTCGTCTACCGGATGGGGCTGGCAAGAACGCGCCGGCAGGCTCGCCAGCTCGTCACGCACGGCCACATTACCGTTGACGGGCAAAGAGTCGACATCCCGTCTTACAGCGTCAATCCCGGACAAGTGATCGGGTTGCGCGAAAAGTCGAATAACCTGGACATCGTAAAAGACGCGATCGAAACGAACAACTTCGTACCTGAGTATGTAACGTTTGACGCCGACAAGAAAGAAGGCACATACACTCGCCTTCCGGAACGTTCCGAACTGCCGGCTGAGATCAACGAAACGCTCATCGTCGAATGGTATTCGAAACGCTAAGAACACTACCGAAACACTTGGACGAAAGGTCCAAGTGTTTTCTGTATATTTGAAGTGAGAGGTTTGAGGTTGAAAAGAGACAAGCGCCTCTTTTGTACCTCTATTTGCAAACATCCAACAGGGAGGGAAACCGAAGTGGCAGAAACAGAAATGATTTTGTTTGACGTGGACGGCGTCATCTTAAGTGAAGAAAGATATTTTGACGCATCGGCATTGACCGTATGGGAACTCATCTCGAGTCCGAATTATTTAGGGCTCGCCCCCGAAACGTATACGCCGGCGCCGGATGAAGCGGTCATTCGCCGCATTCGCAAGCAAGTGTTCGACAACGACCGTGTCCTTCACCTTGTGAAAACACGCGGCATCAACGCAAACTGGGATATGGTGTATCTCACGTTTTCCGTACAGCTTCTATCCTTTTTAGGCACGTTGGCGGAAACGGATGAGCAAGCGGTTCGCACGTATCTCGGAGGGCAAGTCGACCGGGAAACGCTCCAACAAATCGGACGGCAACTCGCACAGTTGAACATTCGGCCAAATTATGAGAAGTTCGTCGCGGCGTTTGAAGCAACCGAGGTCAAAAAACAACAACTGCTTACCCATCTGAATGTCATCGCCGAACAAGAGACAGGCGTGCCGACGAACATCTTTTCGCGAAACAGTGCGCTTTGGGACGTTTGCCAACGCGCGTTTCAAGAATGGTATTTAGGAAACGACAAATTGGAACAACCCGCCGTCGATCCCGGCAAACGCGGATTTTTAACAGACGAGATTCCGATCGTCGCACCGGAAAAGCTGAAATTCGTCTTCCAATCATTAAAAGACAAAGGCATTACGCTCGGCCTCGGTACGGGACGCCCGGAAGTCGAGACGATCGAACCGCTGAAAGCGCTCGGCATTCTATCTTTTTTTGAAACGAACCGAATCGTCACCGCAAAAGATGTTCTAGTCGCCGAGAGACGTTTCCCCGAACAGGCGCCGCTGTCAAAACCGCAGCCGTTCACATTCGTCTACGGTTCCATCGGCAAAGATCGCGACCATCACGAAGTCATACATACGCCGCTTCCTTTAAAGAATGCGGACAAGCTTTTGATCGTCGGCGATTCACCAGCTGATCTTTACGCAGCAAGAAGCGCCGGCGCCCGTGTGGCCATCGTTTTAACCGGTCTTGAAGGCCAGAACGCGCGTGAACATTTTGAACAGCTCGGCGCCGATTACATTTTAAATGATGTGACCGAAGTGGCAGAGATCGTTTAAAGAAAACAAACGATTAACGTCGATAAGAAATCGCCCTCTTCATAGAAGAGGGCGATTTCTTTCATCGTCAAAGTTCCAGTTCCCTTACGCTGTAAATATCGTCCAAACCGCTCAGTTCCTCGAAAGCGGCTTTCTCGATTTTCTTGTCGACCGTCAACGCCATCATCGCCTGTCCGCCGACATCTTCACGTCCGACCTGCATCGTCGCGATGTTCACTTCATGTCGTCCGAGAATCGAACCGACTCGCCCGATCATGCCGGGACGGTCGGAATGACGGATGAGCAGCAGTCGGTCCAGCGGGGAAATGTCAATCGTGTATTGATCGATTTTCACGATACGCGGCCCATATCCGTTCAAAATCGTGCCCGCGACGCGATAGTGTCCTTGCTTCGTTTGCAGCGTTACGTCAATGAGGCTCGCAAACCCGCGATGTTTCGCCGACTGTTTCACAGAATAAGAGAGATCATTTTCTTTTGCCAGATGAGGAGCGTTGACGAAATTCGCTTTGTCGCCGAGATAGAACGATAAAATGCCTTTCAACATCATCCTCGTCAACGGTTCTGTATCAATGTCAGTAAGCTCCCCTGCATAAGCAATTTCGACGTCCCCGGGTGCCCCTTTGGCAAGCTGGACGACGATTTCGCCAAGTTTTTCCGCCAGCACAAAATACGGTTCCAATTTGCGAAGCACTTCACCGGACACCGGCGGCAAGTTGACCGCGTTTTTATACGGCTGCCCGCGCAAAATCCGCAAAACTTCGGTGCTTACGTCCACCGCAACATTATGCTGCGCCTCCTGTGTCGAAGCCCCAAGATGCGGGGTGACGACCACTTCGGGCAATTGGATCAACGGATGATCCGTCGGCGGCTCTATTTCAAAAACATCGATTGCTGCGCCTGCAACTTTTTTCTCGCGAACGGCGTTGTACAGTGCGTCTTCGTCAATGATTCCTCCCCGTGCGCAATTGATAATCCGCACGCCGGGTTTCATTTGATCAAATTGATCTTTTCCAATGAGGTGGCGCGTTTTTTTCGTCAACGGCGTATGAACGGTCAGAAAATCCGATTGCCGGACGACTTCCTCAAGCGTCAACCGTTTGACGCCCAATTTTCCCGCCTTCTCTTCTGTCAAAAATGGATCGAAAGCGACCACTTTCATTTGAAAAGCTTTCGCCCGCTTCGCGACCTCGGCCCCGATTCGGCCCATTCCGACAATGCCGAGTGTCTTCCCGTTCAGCTCCACGCCTTTGAACGCTTTACGGTTCCATTCCCCCGACGTCAGCGATCGATACGCTTGCGGAATTCGCCTCGCAACAGCCATCATCATCGCAAACGTATGCTCCGCCGCCGAAATCGTGTTGCCGTCGGGGGCATTCACGACAATAACCCCTTTCGCTGTCGCGGCGTCCAAATCAATATTGTCGACACCGACACCTGCCCTTCCGATCACTTTCAATTTCGCAGCATTCCGCAACACTTCCTCAGATACTCGCGTCTGGCTGCGCACGAGCAACGCATCGTAATCACCGATGATGCCAGCCAATTGTTCGCTGTTCAACCCGGTCGTTTCGTCGACGCGCACATCTTCTGCATCCAGCAAGCTTTGAATTCCTTCCTTGCTTAACGGATCACTCACCAAAACTTTAAACATGGTTCATCTCCTCCACCTTTTCCTCTCTTTTTGAAGCCGCGGTTTCTTCCCGCGCCTCGCTTCCGGGCACCTGATTTCCGTTGTCGTGTCTGCCGTGGGCCCCTTGATTTTTTTTATAAAATAAATACAAAAAACACCCGCCCACTACAGCAGTAGTGAGGGGCGTCTATAAGACGCGGTACCACCCTCATTCGCCGCGCGCATCGCACGGCCTCGACAGGTCTTACACCTAACCGGTAACGGGATAGCCGAATTCACCTACTCATTTCGGTGAACCAGTTCGGAAGGGCTCGGCGATCCGCTGAAAACCACCGACTCTCAGCAAACGTCGGTTCTCTGGAAGGTTTCCACTCGGAGCCGTTCTTCGTCGCAACTGTTCGAAATATTTAAACGTATTGTATCAAGCCCGTATCGCCTTGTAAAGCCGGGAATCGCATGTAAGCGCCGCCATTTTCAAAAAAAATTTGTTTTGCGTAAACCGGCCTGTTTTGCCGTCTTGCTGTTCGATTTCGAAAACTTTGTTTCTCGCAAACTGCGTGAACTCGCACGATTCCCTCTTCAAATGCTATAATAGATTCGTCTTTGTTGAATTTTGAGGTTTTGGAGGTTTATGAATATGTCATTTGAGCCGTCGGACATCGGCCAATATATGCGGAAAGCGGCCAACGGAGTTCGGTCGGTCATCCGTGTGCTGCGCGAAAAAAAGGTGTTTTCCGGATTCCGGATCACGTTCAAAGTCATTTGGAACTTAGTTTTAATTGCAATCGTTCTCGGACTGCTGGGAGGCATGTTCGCCTTCGGCGCCGGCGCCGGTTACTTTGCGTCGCTCGTAAAGGATCAACCGATCATGAGTTACGACGAAATGAAGAAAAACATTTACAACTACACGGAAACAAGCGAAGTTTATTTTGCCGACAACGTTTATTTAGGCAAACTGGAATCCAATTTGGAACGCGAAAAAGTGGACCTCGCCCACATTTCCGACTACGTCAAGGAAGCATTGATCGCCACCGAAGACAAATACTTTTACAAACATGAAGGTATCGTGCCGAAGGCGGTCGTTCGTGCGATTTACCAAGAATTGACGAATGCGCCTATCATTACGGGCGGAAGCACATTGACCCAACAACTCGTTAAAAATCAAATCTTGACGCCTGAAGTTTCGTTTAAGCGGAAAGCGAAAGAAATGCTCTTCGCGATGCGCATCGAGAACTTTTTTTCGAAAAATGAAATTTTGCAAGCTTACTTAAACGTCGTTCCTTTCGGCAGGAACGCTTCCGGGGACAACATCGCCGGAATTCAAGCCGCCGCCCAAGGCGTTTTCGGCGTTGACGCAGACGAATTGAACATTCCTCAAGCCGCTTTTTTGGCAGGGCTCCCGAAAAATCCGTTCACGTACACCCCGTTTGAAAACGCAGGCGGGGTCAAGGACGACATTTCCGACGGCGTGGACCGCATGCATACGGTGTTGAGCCGGATGTTAAGCGTTGGTTTCATTACGAAAGAGCAATACAAGAAAGCGATGCAGTACGACATCAAAAAACACTTAGCAAAGCCGAAACCGTCACCGCACGACAAATATCCGTACTTAACAACCGAAGTCAGAAAGCGCGCAAAAATTATCATCGCCAAACAAATCGCTGAGGAACAAGGATTGGACGGAGACAAACTCGAGCATTACACAACGGTCTACGACAACATCCTGTATGAAAAAAATCATTCATGCGGCGGAAGCACTTGTCTCCCCGGCGGTTCCATGGAAGAATCGGCGAAATATAAAGGGTTCGAACTGGGCGAATTGAAAAAGGCAGCCGAGCAATTCGAACAGTTCAAGAAAATTGCCGACCAACGCATCGACCAAAACGGTTATAAAATTTACACGACGATTGACAAAAAAGTATACGATGCCATGCAAAAAGCCGCCCATGAATTTGACAACTACGAACATTCGAAAACGATCACTGTGAAAAATTCGGAAACGGGCGAGAAAGAGAAAAGAGTTTACATGCAGCAAGTGGCCGGCATGTTAATTAAAAACGACACAGGCGCAATCATCAGCTTCGTCGGCGGCCGCGACTTTGATCATTTAAAATTCAATCTCGCAACCCAAGCTTACCGGCCGAACGGTTCGACGATGAAGCCGCTGCTTGATTACGCCCCGGGAATGGAAGCTGGCATCGTACAGCCCGGATCCATCCTTGCCGATTTACCGACGACACTAAACGGTTATACGCCGCACAATTACGCGGATTACGGTTACGGCAATTACCACGGGCTCGTAAGCGCGAGGAAAGCCTTAAAGTATTCTTATAACATCCCGGCCATCAAAACGTATTACAAGCTGCGCCGGAAAGTATCTGATCCGACAAAATATTTAAGGGAAATGGGCTTTACTTCCTTGCTCGGAGGCGATCGCGACAACCTTTCTATGGCCATCGGTACGTTGACGAAAGGAGTTACGGTCGAAGAAAACACAAACGCCTACGTTACGTTTGGAAACGGAGGGAAATTCGTCGACGCTTTCATGATCGAGAAGATCGAGTCCTCCGACGGGCAAGTGATCTATGAACATGAAGTCGAACCGAAGAAAATCTTTTCGCCGCAAACAAACTATTTAATGCTCGACATGATGCGAAGTGTCATGGACAGCGGAACGGGAACGAATGCACGCAGGTATCTCGATTTCCGCGCCGACTGGGCAGGCAAAAGCGGAACATCCGACAGTATCAAAGACTCGTGGTTTATCGGCACGAATCCAAACGTTACGCTCGGTGTGTGGATCGGCTACGTAAACAATGCGGAATTGATACCGGAATCGCACAGCAGGCGAAATCAGCAGCTTTGGGCCGCTTTCGCCAATGCTGCACATGACGTTAGGCCGAAGCTGATGGATCCCGACGAAAGATTCAAAATGCCCGGCGGAATCGTGCGCCGTACGGTATGCAAACTTACGGGATTGCTGCCGTCAAAACTTTGCAGCGATGCGGGATTGACGATCAGCGACCTTTTCAATCAAAAATACGCGCCTTCGCGCTCTGAGGACGTCCTGGACAAAAATGCTTATGTCGTCATTGACGAAAAGAAATATTTAGCCCATGAACGGACACCGGAGGCATTCACCGAAGAAGGCATCATCGTAAGCAAAGATTTCATCGAAGATCATTTTCTCGACGTCAAAGTCGAAGACTTTTTCAAATATTTGCCGGAAGAATGGAAAGACGTATTGACGGCCGAAACGTTAAAAGAAAACGGGAAAGTCCCGGCCCCGGTTTCCGGTGTTCGCGTGTCAGGCGGAAATGTCGTGTGGAACGAACAACCGGAAAACGACATTGTCGGCTATCGCGTTTATGCAGCACCGAAAGGTTCGAACTCGTTTAGTCCGATCGGATCGGTGAAAGTCGACGCGGCGTTGCATTATCCGATCCAGACCGGCGGCGCCTATCACTATTACGTCACGGCCGTTGACATTGACGGTCGTGAATCCGGACGATCGGCGATCGTCAAATCGGGGGATTGGACGCCTCCGAAACCGGAGCCAAAACCGAAACCGGATGATGGAACACAAGACGGAAATACAGACGGAACCACAGGCGGAACGGACAGCACGACCGACGAAAACGACGGACAAAGCAATGACACACAAAACGGCGATACGAGCACGAATCAAAACTCGACGACCGAAAATCCAGCGCAATAGCAAAAAGATCGAACGGGTATCCCGTTCGATCTTTTGTTATAGCCGGTTTCTCCACACGGCGAAAGGGTGCCAGGAGGCACCCTTTTACGCTTTCGTAGATTGGCGGTATTCGATTCGGTGCGGCAAGACGACCGCATGATCCTCCACTTCTTCTTCGCTCATGTATTTGGTCAGCAACCTCATCGCGACCGCTCCAATGTCGTACATTGGTTGAACGACTGTAGTCAGCGTGGGTCGCACCATCAAAGCCAGTCTCGTATTGTTAAAGCTGACGACTTCAATGTCGTCGGGCACTGTGTACCCGGCGTCCTGGGCTGCATGAATGACGCCGATCGCCATTTCATCCGAACCGACGAAGATGGCCGTCGGCAAATTCCCGGTTTCGATGAATTTACGCATGGCTTCCATGCCGGAATCGTATGAATCGTCTCCGACGGCGACCAGGTCGTCTTTCAATGCCAGCCCGGCTTCACGAAGTGCCTTGCGATAGCCTTCAAACTTATAATGACCATTAATTGGGTCCGTCAATGAGCCGGAGACCAACCCGACTTTGCGATGTCCTTTTTCAAGCAAGTAATGGACCGCGTCGAAAGTTGCCTGCTTGTAATCGATGTTGACGGATGGCGTTTCTCCCTGCTCGTCCACCGTTGCGGCGAGAACGACAGGTACGGGAGCATTTTTGAATTCGTTCACATGTTCCTCGCTGATTCTTCCTCCCATGAAAACAATGCCGTCCACTTGCTTTTCGAGAAGGGTATTAAATAGATGCAGTTCTTTGTCTTTGTTTTGGTCTGAGTCGCACAAAATGATGTTGTATTTATACATCGTCGCAATATCTTCAATCCCTCTGGCAAGCTCCGAAAAGAAGATGTTGGAGATGTCGGGAATGATGACTCCTACGGTCGTCGTCTTTTTGCTTGCCAGACCCCGCGCTACAGCGTTTGGACGATAACCGAGCCTTTCAATGGCGTCGAGCACTTTTTTCCGGGTGGATGGTTTCACGTTTGGATTTCCGTTCACGACACGCGACACCGTCGCCATCGATACCCCCGCTTCGCTTGCTACATCGTAAATCGTCGCATTCAATGTCCCAGCCTCCTAGCCTTCACCGTTCCTGTTTCCATTAATTATCCTTTACTATAATGAATTATGAAAAATTTTTCAACATCCCATGTTCAAATTGTAACATGGTTTTCACCGGTCGAGAAAATAAAAAGAATCCATTCTGTCAAGCAAATGGATTCCTTTTCAGTCATCACCGTTTTCGTATCGTAAAATTTTCCCGCAAGATCAGCCAATTTTGCGGGAACGGAAAATCAAGTACCCAATAACTCGCCCCGCGAAATTGATAATCTTTGACGAGTTGATATTTTGCGGCCGCCGTCCTCGCATCTTCGTACCATACTTCGTGCATCCGTCCGTTTTCGTCGCGATAACGAAAATGAGGAGCGTGCGAGATCGGGTCAAACGCGATATTGACGTTATATCGAGCTGCGCGGTTGACCGCTTGTTGTTCGCTTACAGAGGTCGCTCGAGTCTCTCCGGCGACGAATGGCAGCGGCCAATCACGCCCGTAAGTCGAAAATCCCATGAGTATTTTATCACGAGGAATCGCCGTTACGGCATAATCCAGCACCCTTCTCATTTCGGGAATCGGCGAGATTGCGCGCGGAGGGCCGCCGGCCCATCCCCATTCATACGTCATGAGCACGACAAAGTCCGCCAAACGCCCATGAGTCGGATAATCGTGAGCCGCGTATAGAAGCCCTGTCATGGCGGCACTCACTTTCGGTGCTAACGCCGTCGACACGAAATAATTTGCCGCGTGCAGACGTGAGACGACCCTTTGCAAAAAGGCATTGTAATTATCGCGGTCGTCGGGATACACGTATTCAAAATCGATGTTCAAACCGGCATAGCCCTTCGTTCTCATTGTCGACAAGACATTGGAAATGACCCGGTCCTGGACGGCCGTGCTTGTCAAAATGGCATGGGCGACATCGGAACTGAAACCGCTGTCCCTAGTATTGGTGATGACCATCATCGGCGTCACGTTTTGGGCGCGCGCCGCTTCCAATACCGCCGTATCATTCAATGGCACGAGCGTACCGTCCGTCCTGACCCGGTAGCTGAACGGACTTAAATAGGTCAAATCACGACCGTGCCTTCCGATAATTTCCGGTCCGCGCCCTAAGGCGGTCAAATACCCGTTCGTTTCGATCCTCCTTCTCGAACCTTCCGGCATGACGAGCGTTTGACCCGGATAAAGAAGATTCGGATCTTGAATGCGGTTGACTTGCTGAATCGCCCTGACACTCGTGCCGTTCAGTTGCGCAATTCTCCAAAGCGTGTCGCCCGGTCTCACTGTATATGGATAACTTGAGATCGGGATGAACAAGCGTTGCCCAGGAAAGATTTGCGCCGCGTTTTGGATGTTGTTGGCGCGGATGATGGACGGCAGGCTGACGGCATGGCGATTGGCGATTTCCCATAACGTGTCTCCTGCTTTGACAATGTAAAAGCGCGTCGTTGTCGGAACGACAAGCGCTTGCCCGACGACGAGCCTGTTCGGATCGGGAATGTCGTTGGCGCGAACGATGCTTTCGACGCTGATTCCGTATCGGCGTGCCAATGCCCAAAGCGTTTCTCCCCTGCGTATGACTTCAATGATCAAAAAATAACCTCCCGGCGCAAAATGGCTGTTAATCCATTGTATGCACCAGAAGATTCGAAACAACCAAAAAAAAGAAAGCCGAAATCAATCGGCTCTAAAGCAAGCTTGTTCGTAACGACATTATACTCACACGGTTTGCAGCGAATGAAGTCCTGTCTTCTTCAACTCGTCGGCAAACGTTTTGAATTGATCGAGATCCATTTGCTGCGCGGAATCGGAAAGTGCGACGGCGGGATCCGGATGAACTTCGGCCATAACACCGTCAGCCCCGATCGCCAATGCCGCTTTCGCCGTCGGGAGCAGCAAATCTCTTCTACCCGTAGAATGAGTCACGTCCACCAGTACGGGCAAGTGCGTTTCCTGTTTTAAAATCGGCACCGCGGATATGTCGAGCGTATTACGCGTCGCTTTCTCATATGTGCGAATGCCTCGTTCGCAAAGAATGATCTGTCCGTTTCCTTCGGACATGATATACTCGGCAGCGTTGATGAATTCAGCGATCGTTGCCGAAAGCCCGCGTTTCAACAGCACCGGTTTGTTCGCGGCTCCTGCCTCTTTCAGCAAAGCGAAATTTTGCATGTTGCGTGCGCCGATTTGGATCACGTCGAGATAATCGACCGCTTCCTCGATATCGCTCGGATTTACGATTTCGCTGATCACCGCCAAATCATACTCATCGGCGACGCGCTTTAAGATTTTCAAGCCTTCTTTTCCAAGTCCCTGGAAATCATACGGCGATGTTCTCGGTTTGTACGCACCACCGCGAAGCAATTTAAACCCGTTGCTTTTCACTGCTTCCGCGACAGTCGCGGTTTGTTCATAACTTTCCACCGCGCACGGACCGGCAATCAGGCGTTGTTTTCCGTCTCCGATCGCTTCGCCGTTCACCTCGACGATCGTGTCGTTCGACTGATTTTTGCGCGATACGAGCAGGGCCTTGCGATGATCGTCTTCTTGCAATTCGAGGGCCGCCTTAAAGATTTCCTTGAACAAATGCTGGATTGTCGACGTTTGAAACGGTCCTTTGTTTTTCTTTGCGAAGGCGTCCAACATTTTTCTTTCTCTCACGGGGTCATAACGATTGACCCCTTGCGTTTTCTTTACCTGGCCGATCTTCTTGACGATCTCTCCGCGTTCATTAATCAGTTCGAACAGTTTTTCGTTTATGGCATCGACCTGTCCCCGAAGTTTCTCCAGTTCTCCTTTCTCCACGCTCCCCATCCTTTCCATATCTAAAGAATTAGCCATTATTATAACGAACTTTCTTGGGAATGTCACGCCCTTTTTTTTACCACGTAAACGCTTTTATGCGATAAAGTAAAACTTGAAAAAAAAAGCCTTGATAAGCGATAAATCGTTGCCGCTTATCATGGCTTCACAATCAATCGTCGGTGCGATCGGTCGTTGATGTTTCGTCCACTTCGTTTTTGAAAGCTTCCGCCTGCACTTCGGCATCATCCTTGACTGTTTCCGCCGAATTTTGCACATTCGTCCGCAAAGTGTTGGCGTCTTTTCTCATGTTGTTGCGAAATTCCCGAACTTTTCCTGCAACTTGAGACGATTGATCAGAAACGGTTTTCGCGAGATTGGACGATTTCTCCAAAGCGATCGTCGCATACTCGTTTCCTTTGTCACGCCAATTCGTCGTCTGCTGGTTCAACTCGCTTCTCAATTCTTTCCCCGACTTCGGCGCGAGCATTAAGGCCGCTGCCGCCCCGACCATGCCGCCGATCAGCGTTCCGATCAAAAAATCTTTGCTGTTAATGTTGTTGCCGTTGGTTTCATTGCTGTTTTCGTTTGTCATCATGAGCGCCTCCTTTTGTTTGCTTAAACGCATGTCATTTTCTAACGAACGCTTTCATCATGTTTTCGCTTATCTTTCCAACGTCCCCAAATTTCCATCGCCGCCTGGCTCCATTGAACGACCTGGGAAATTTGTCCCGATTGCCTTTCCGTTTCCCGCGAAACTTTGTCGGCAACCGTTCTAAGCGACTCATTTACGGAATGGACTGACTCGCCGACCGTTTTCACGGAATCGAAAAACGTGTTAAACACTTGCGATTTTCTCCCGATTTCTTCTGCCATTTGATTCGTCCGATGCAGCAATTCTGTTGTCTCGGCAGTGATCCCGGTTAATTGCTTTTCCAACCCTTCCATGGTCGATGCCAAATGATCAAGGGTTCGTCTCGCCGATTTCAAGGTTTGAGAAACATAATAAACGAGGACGGCAAATGCAATGGCGAGCAATGCCACGCTTAAATAAACAATGATCATAACCGGTGACCTCCTCATATAGCTTTACCCTATCATTTATTCCATTAAACCGTTGAAAATATACGCGCGTTATCAAGCTTGTCCGCCTTGCCGGCCCGACGGCCGGCCCGCTTAACGTTCGTCTACGGCCGCAGCAATTTGCTCGTACGCTTTTTCGAATTTCTGTATGTCGCCGGCTCCCATAAACAATAATACACTCGTCGGATGTTGCGAAAGCTGCCCGATCGACTCTTCCGTGATGAAACGGGCATTCGGAATTCTCCGCCGCAAATCTTCAATCGTCAAATTCCCTTTCTGTTCACGGGCGGAACCAAAGATGTCACATAAGTATACGGCATCTGCCATTTGCAAACTTTCGGCGAACTCGTTCAGAAACGCTTCGGTTCGCGTGTACGTATGAGGTTGAAATACAGCTACCACTTCCCGTTTGGGATACTTTTGTTGCGCTGCTTGAATCGTCGCCCTAATTTCCGTCGGATGATGCGCATAATCATCGATAATGATTTGTTCGTCGAGTCTTTTTTCGGAAAACCTCCGTTGCACTCCTTTAAACGATACGAGCTGGCGCTGGATGACGTGTACGGGCAATCGTTCATGGTACGCGGCGGCAATTACCGCGAGGGCGTTCAACACATTATGATCGCCGAAAGATGAAATCGAAAACGTTTCAAATGGACGTCCTGAGATGGTAACATCAAACGTTGTGCCTTCACTTCCGACCCTCAAGTTCTCCGCCCGAAATTCGTTGTCTTCTTCGAATCCGTAGTAAGTGACCGGGATTTCCGTTTCGAGCTTTCGCAACAAGCGGTCGTCTCCGCAAGCAATTATTCTCTTTTTGATTTGGCGGGAGAACTGTTGAAAAGCTTCAAAAACATCATCGACATTTTTAAAATAATCGGGGTGATCGAAATCAATGTTTGTCATGATGCAATAGTCCGGTTCGTAAGAAAGAAAATGACGCCGGTATTCACACGCTTCAAAAACAAAAAAACGGCTGTCTTCCCTTCCCATGCCGGTTCCGTCTCCGATTAAGTAAGAAGTTGCGGCATCCTCACCGAATACGTGGGCAAGTAGTCCGGTCGTTCCGGTTTTTCCATGGGAGCCGCTCACCGCGATGCTGGTAAAATTTTTCGAAAATTCGCCGAGAAATTGATGGTAACGATATACGGGCACTTCGAGCTCGCGAGCTCGCTGCAATTCAATATGGTCATCCGCGTATGCATTGCTGGCAATCACCGTAACCTCTTCGGTAATGTTCTTCTCGTCGAACGGGAAAATCGAAATTCCTTTTTCCTCCAACGCTCTTTGTGTGAAAAAATATTTTTCCACGTCCGAACCTTGGACCCGGAGCTTCATGTCGTGTAGAATCTGTGCGAGCGGACTCATGCCGGACCCTTTGATGCCTACAAAATGATAAATCATGCGTTGTACCTCCAAAAATCGATGATCACAGGCGGTGACTGTTGTAGTATATGCCTAAAGAAGCGCTTTGCTCCTGAGGCGAAAGTCACGGTTCGACTTTTTCAAGCCGCGGATTCGGGCGGTATTTTCTCCCGGCCTTCGCTTCCGGTTTTCCATTGAGAAGCACGTTGTCGCCGGTGAACCCGATATTGATGTTCAACAAACTTCTGCCGACCCCGTACATATCGACAGGTACGTTCATTTCCTCAAAACGCTTGATTTTGTCTACGTTGAATCCGCCGCTGACGACGATTTTTACGTGTTGAAAACCTTCCCGATCGAGAGCTTCCCTCAATGCGAAAATCAATTCCGGATTGACGCCGCGCGGGTCAAAGCTGCCGAGCATGTCAGGGTTGCAGCAAAAATATTGGTCAACGAGCGTTTTCGAGGTATCTACTCTTACCCCTTTTAACGTTTCGCCAAACTCGCGCGCCACTTTCAATGAATCGTTGATCACGTCGTTGTTGTAATCAACGAGCGCGATCAAATCATCTTCCGGGAATTCCTCATGGTAAGCTTTTGCTGCCGCTACGACATCGCCGTCGAACAATTGAATCAACGCATGCGGCATCGTACCGATCCCTCTCTTACCCCACCATTCGTTCATCGCGTGCGTCGCCTGAGCCGTCGATCCCCCGATAAACGCAGCATAGCCGTCCCCGGCTTGCTGTGTGAAATGATCGTCCCGGTCACCCATGAAGATGATCGGTTTTTGAACACCGGAACATTTCGCGGCATTCACAACATTATACACGTTTGTGGCGACAGACGTCCGTCGTCCGAGAATGCCGTCGATCATCCCTTCCAAAAATCCGAAATGCTGATACGGTCCTTCAATCGTCAGGACCGATTCATACGGGGAAATCTTGTCGCCGTCTTTCAACGCGTAAATTTCCAACGACTCTGCTTCTCTAGCAAACGTTCGCACAAGCGCAATCGCCTCGTCGCTTCCACACAAAACCGCATGCTGCTTTTGAAAAAACTGCATCTTGACGATGTTGTCCGGTTTTTGTTTCTCGGCAATTTCGCAAGATTTAAGAAAATAAACGGCCGAGAACCAACCCTCTCCCGCACGTTGATCGAATTTAAACGTCTCATTGGTGAGACGATGGATCTTGCCTTGCATCTTCAACTCGAATTCCTTCATGTCTAACCCCTTCGCCTTCCGCACCAACCACGATCCGGTAGTCTTATCCTGCTCCGTTTTGAACTGTTCTCATCATAATAAATCCGCCGCGTAATGACAAGCGACTTGCCAAATCATGGCTCCTTTTGGATCATCCGGTCAAGAAAATCGTCTTCGGACATAAGCACGTCTCTCGGTTTGCTCCCATTCGCCGCAGAAATCATACCCGCCGCCTCCATCATATCGATAAGACGCGCCGCGCGATTGTAGCCAACGCGAAAGCGCCGCTGCAACGCCGATGCGGAAGCTGAACCTTGTTCAAGCACGAAAAAGCAAGCGTCCTCAAACAATTCATCTTCTTGATCGGCTCCTGCGGGCTGCGCCTGCAACTGTTCTTTTTCAAACAAATAATCCGGCTTCCCTTGCCGTTTGACATATTCCGTCACCTTGTCGATTTCGTCATCGGAGACAAAATTGCCTTGGATGCGGACCGACTGCGACGAACCGTTCTCAACGAAAAGCATGTCGCCGGCTCCTAACAACTTCTCGGCCCCGCTCATGTCGAGAATCGTTCGGGAATCTGCTTGGGACGATACAGAAAAGGCCATTCGCGTCGGTATGTTTGCTTTAATAAGGCCGGTAATGACGTCCACGGATGGACGCTGAGTAGCAACGACGAGATGAATCCCGCACGCCCTCGCTTTTTGTGCGATGCGGCAAATCGAAGCCTCTACGTCGTGCGGCGCGGCCATCATGAGATCGGCCAACTCGTCAATCACGATGACGATATACGGCATGCGCGCATCGGCGGAAGCTCGTTCATTATAGCGTGCAATGTCCCGCGCTCCTTGAGCGGCAAGTTCGGTATATCTTCGCTCCATTTCTTCAACTGCCCACTTCAAAGCCTCGGACGCTTCTTTCGGATCGTGAATGACCGGCGCTGCCAAATGCGGAATATCCTTGAACGGAGCAAGCTCTACAACCTTCGGATCAATCAATAGAAGCTTGCACTCCTCGGGACTTGTTTTGTATAGAAGACTGATGAGCAAAGAATTGATGCAAACACTTTTGCCTGAACCCGTCGCCCCGCCGATCAAACCGTGCGGCATTTTTTGCAAATCGGTGACGACCGGACGCCCGCTGATGTCCAAACCGAGCGCAGCCATCAACGGGGATGCCGATCGCCGGAACTCGTCATTTTCAATCATTTCCCGCAAAAACACCGGCCGGCGATTGCGGTTCGGAATTTCGATGCCGACCGAGCTTTTCCCCGGGATCGGCGCTTCAATTCGAATGTCCCTCGCGGCGAGACTCAATTTCAAATCGTCGTTTAACCGCTTGATTTTGTTGACTTTCACGCCTGGAGCCGGTTGAATCTCGAAACGGGTGACCGCAGGACCGGTGGTCACTCCTGTCACCTCGGCATTCACGTGAAACTGGTTCAACGTTTCCGCAAGCTGCCTGCGTTGCTCTTCGATCCATTCATCGTCCTCATCCGTATGAGGAAAACCTTCAGCCAGCAAGTGAGGCTCGGGAAGCCGGTAGTTCGTTCCCGCCGCCTCACGCACGGTCGAACGTTGGCCGACGGACGTTTCTTCCTTTCGCATCAGCGCCGTCCGCTCTTGTCTCGATTCAGTCAACCGGTGTGCCGATCCGCCTTTCGCCGTCTGCCGTTCCGGCGAAACGTCTTTCAAATCGTTCAACACGTCTTGCCAGCCGTTCAACTTTTCGTCACTTCGCCGTTCAACAGAATCCACCGTTACACCCGCGCGTGCTCGGCTTCGGATCCTTTTTTCGCTTTGTCTCGCACCAGCGGAATCCCCGCCATCGGCGGTTTCCTCCCCTGACGCTTTGCGCGCATCGCGTCTCAATGACGCACGCGTTCGATAACCGTACACCGGCGACGGAACGTCGTACGCGCGGAAATTCGTGCCCCCGAACGTTTCCCGCGGTTTCTCGCCTCCGTCCTGCCCTGCTATCCTTCTTATCCCCGTTTGCTCCGCGCCGCTCTTCCTATGTATTCCCCGCGTTTCATTCGCGGCCGCAGTCGAACGACGTTCCGGTGCCCGCCTTGTCGCTTGCCGCCGCGGCCCGCCCTTCGGCGTTTGCACGGGCTTGCCTTCGTTTCCTTCAGGCATCTTCATCCGTTTCGCCGGACGCAGTCTATCGTCCGTCGATGGATAGCGATGCAATACGCGAGGCTGCCGTCCGCCGCCTGCGGCTCCCTCGATCCGCCCGACGGTTTTTCGCTGCCGCTGCCCCGCCGCTTCCGCGTGCGCGTCGCGATGCGGCGAATCTTCTTCGATTACCTCTTCGGTGAACAGGTTTATAAATTTTTCCCACCAGTTCGCTGCCATGTATATCCCCCGTTCGAACTTCTTCGCGAATCGTTGTTGCCGAATAGGCACCGTCCAACTAAACTTGTCCGCCCCGTCAATCGATCAACGTAAATTGGACCGAACGTACTTTGAAATCCCGTCGTCGCCGCCGGTTCCGGACGAGCTTCAAGGCAACCATTCGGGCGAACCTTGTTATTGTGCAAAAAAGTCGCTGCCGATTTCCCTGTCGCCGCCAAGGACGAGAATGCCTTTCTTTTGCGGCGCGTCGGGCAGATTCAACTCCTTCGCCGAACATATCATTCCTTTCGATTCAACGCCGCGCAATTCGGCGTCCCTAATGATCGTGCCGCTCGGCATCACCGCGCCCGTCGTCGCTACCACCACTTTCTGTCCGGCGTCAACATTCGGCGCACCGCATACAATTTGCACCGTTTCGCTCCCGAGATCGACCTGGCAGACGCTCAGCTTGTCCGCATCAGGATGCGGCCGTTTTTCTTTCACGAAGCCGACGACAAAATCCGGCCGGCCGTCGAACGTCAACCGCTCCTCAAAACCGTTCGCTTCAAGCGCATCATTGATGTCCTTTACAAGGGCTTCGTTGTTCTTCACGATTCCGGAATCGTTCACCACGCCGTATTTTGAAAAGCCAAACAGATTGTAGCCTGCGGTTTTTCCGCTTATTTTATCGTAGATACGGGCCGCGTCGCCTTTCTTTTCGACCTCAATATTGTCTCTGTCGGCGTCCGCGATCCGGACAAGAAGCGTGTCTCCTACTCCTTTTTTATTGTAAAAGATGTTCATTCATTGTCACTCCCTTTGTTTCCGGCGGTCGGTTTGTTGCGCGCCATGATGAAGATCGGTTCCAAAACGCCGTTTTCATAAACAAACGGCAAAGCGGTAATCGGAACCCTCCCCGACGTATAGAAAGACATTGTCATCTGCCCAAGAACGTCGTAGCCGGCATCGTTGCGAATATCCCCGAAGATCAAGACGTCTTGATGAGGAACCGCTACTGTGAGCGTTCCCTCCGCCTCATCGTTCATCTTCTCAAGTAAACCGGTATTTAAGATGCGGCTGGCATCGTACCCGTCATTCGGATTGATGAAATGAAAAACATTCCCCGCCACTTCGTCCTCTTTCACAGGATTCGGCAAAGAACGCAAATTGAAACGAGCTGTCTCGCGAATCCTTTCTTCGCTCCACTGTTCCTTATTCATCATCCGCCGATCAATCAACCGATACGATTGTTCCATATCCACCGCGTAATAGACGCGCGTTTCCGCTGTATGTTCTTCATGGAGCAGCGGTTCCCCGCTCTTTGTTTCTGTCGGGAACGAAGTGGAACGGATGACCGGAAACAGCTTGGACTCTTTTCCCGCCAGCACCGGCTGCGCATTCATCGCTTTCAAGCCTTCCTCGACATGGTATACGACATCGTCGATGGCCGCTTGCCCGTTGCGCTCGAATTTGGCGATCAATCCAGGCAAGGACAACGTCATCCCTTTTCCGCTCTCGCCTTCTTCGACCCGCAGCTTGTCGTGCTCCCTGTCAAAGAAAAACGTTCGGCCCGGCTTGCGCAGCCGGGCTTCGAGTGTCTTTTTCATCTCGGCCGCCTTCAATGTAAACCACTCCTATTCCGCCTTATGCATCGTCTTCCGGACGGTATTCACATACCGTGTACGTTCCAAGCCCTCCGCGTGCATTCCAATCCGCTTCGACTTTCATGTATTTCGGATCAAGCAAGCGCACAAGATCTTGCAAAATTCGATTCGTCGCATGTTCTTGATAAATACCGACGTTCCGGTAGGAAGTCAAGTAATATTTTAACGATTTCATTTCTACGAGCGTTTCCTTCGGAACATAGGAAATTCGGATTTCCGCAAAATCGGGCAGACCCGACCAAGGACAAACGGACGTGAACTCATTCGTCGGAATCGTCACCATCGTTTCTTTTCCGATGTATTCATAAGGAATTGTTTCCAATAGATCGACAAGGATAACGTCCTCCGATTGCGTATCGAATCGAATGTTATCATATTTTTTGTGATTCACTTCAACCTTACCCATTGTTGCCATCCTTTCGCAATCATTTTCCATTTAACTATATCATGTTTGCCAGGAAACGAGAAATCGAAAAATGTTGCTGAGGTGCTTAAGATTTTCGTGGAAACGTCCGATAATACTATACGAATGTCTTTATTTTACAATCGGGGGTATTATACATGAGGAAGCCAACATTCAAACCATCACTTCGTTTCGCTTGGACCATCAAAAACAAAGTCCGACTCATGCTTGCCGTGTCACTGGCAGGCATTCTCCTTTTAATTGCATTCATGCTTTATTATATGCATGCCGACAGCACGATATCTGTTCGGCTCCACGGGTTGAACGAAACGATCAGCGAAGCGAAAGAAATGAATTACAACATGGAAAAAGCCAGGAAATTCGAACAAAAGTACCTTCGCACGCCGAGCAAGGACACGGCAAAAATCGTCCTTTCGACCGTGACCAACGTGAAAGAAAACGCAGCAAAACGAAAAAAACAACAACACGATCCGACATTGAAAAAAAAGTTTGCATCCATTGAAAAAGCAGCCGATGACTACATATTGGCTTTCAAGCAACTGACTTCTTCACAGGAAATCGTCGGTTATTCGGAAAAAGACGGACTTCGAAAAATATTACTCGAAGACTTGGCGACGTTGCAAAAAACGATCGGCAAGGATCATCCGGACCTCGCTGCCTCTTTGCGTGAAATGGAAATGCAGCGAAAAATATTCATGGCAACAAAAGACGAAGCCGTTTATCAATCGTTTTCCAAAGCAGCGGACGAACTGAACGCTTTACTAAGACAGTCGAACATCGACAGTGATTTGTCGATGACATTGCTCACGTACACAAACTCGTTCAAAACGGTTTACAGAGCCGTTTCTACCATGAAAGAAGCCGAAAGCGGATTTTCTGATACGGCGGAAAAAGTCGAGCAAGGGGTCAGTACGATCGCCAAACAGCTTGATGAACAAAAACAGCAGTTGATGGCCGATCAAAACCGTCTTCAGCATTTGTTAACCTTAATTCTCATCATCCTCAGCATCATCATTTTCGCCGGATTAACGTTCTTTGGGATATGGCTGTTGCGTACCATCGAAGCTTCGATTTCGTCGCTAAAAGAAGGAGCAACGATCATCGGCGAAGGAAATCTTGCTCACCGTGTAAATGTGAACACGGAAGACGAAATGGGCGAATTGGCAAAAACATTTAACTTTATGGCGGAAAAAATGCAGCGCACGATGCAAAAAGTATTGGATGCTGCCGGAAGATTGTCGTCTTCGTCGCAAAACTTAGCCGCCGTCAGCGAGGAAACGACCGCGCAAGCGAATGAAGTGAACGAAGCAATTTTGCAAGTGTCTGCCGGCGCGCAAAACCAGGCGAACCATCTAGAGGAAGGAATGGAACATATTGCTTTAGTAACGTCTGCAGTGGCGAAAACGAGCGGCTACGGAAGCGAGATTGCCGAGCAGTCCTCCAACGCCGAGCGCCAAGGAAAAGCGGGCATCGAAAAAGTCGACCGGCTCAAGGAGACCTCCGACCAATTCATGGCGTTGACTTCGAAACTGATCGATGAAGTGAAGCAAACGAACGAGCAATCGGAGGAAATTGAATCGATCGTAAAAACGATCAAAGACATTGCCGGAAACACCGACTTGCTCGCCTTGAACGCAGCGATCGAATCGGCTCGGGCGGGCGAAGCCGGCAACGGTTTCGCCGTCGTCGCAAAGGAAATTCGAAAATTGGCGGAACGATCGAAAACGGAAGCGCAACGCATCCAAAAGCTCGTTTCGGCGATCGGGACGCAAATGGGTAAACTGGCCGAAGAAGCGAATTTGCTTAACGAGTATCGTGAAGAACAAGCGGATTCGGTCACGCAAACGAAAGGCGCCTTCGACGAAATCGTCGCGAACGTTGGAGCAATCAGCGATAAAATCAAGCTTACGCGCGATGCGATTCAGCAAGTCGAACGGGCAAACAAAGATTTGTCGGCAAAAATCGAAGAAGTAAGCGCGATTTCCGAAGAATCAGCTGCTAGCGCCGAACAAGTGGCCGCCTCGAGCGATCATCAAAAAGAAGCGATCGAACAAGTGAACCGCTCCGCGATGGAACTGCAAACCATTGCCTTTGATTTGCAAAGCGAAGTTGACATGTTTCACCTGACAGATGAGAACGACGAAGAGCATGAGGAGCCGTCCGATTCGGACGACTGGGACGGCGCGAAACAAACCGCGGCGGCTATCGAAGAATAACGCCCTCGCGTACGGCCGCCAACCGTGAAGCCGCAAGCGCGGTATGATATACTGGCAGCAAAACGACGAGGAGGAGTCTTAGTGGAACTGACGGTTTATTTGGCCGGGCAAATTCATGATGACTGGCGGGAACGAGTGAAACAGCGGGCAAATGAACAAGGGTTGTCATTGCAATTCGTAGGTCCGATGGAGGACCACGATCGTTCCGACAACATTGGCGAAGAAATTCTCGGACCACAGCCGAATGCCGTTTACAAAGATGAAGCCGCTTCGGCGGTGAACAATTTGCGTACGCAAGTGTTGCTGTCGAAATCGGATGTCGTCATCGCTTTATTTGGTGAAAAATATAAGCAATGGAACACGGCGATGGACGCATCGGCGGCCGTGAGCCTCGGCAAACCGCTCATTCTCGTTCGTCCCGAATCGCTCCATCATCCTTTGAAGGAATTGGCAAACAAAGCGCAGCTCGTCGTGGAAACACCGGATCAAGCATTGCAGGCACTTGCCTACGTCCTAGAAAACAAGTAAAAAAACCAAACAGCCGATGGCGCGTATGCGCCATCGGCTGTTTCATTTAACCGTTATTGGTAATGGCATCCACGGTCGATTGATCCGTCGATCGAACAAGCTTAAGAAGCAATTCCTTTGCGGCCGCATAATCGTCCACGTGAATGATGGAAGATGAAGTATGAATATAGCGGGAACAAATGCCGATTACGGCTGAAGGCACCCCTTTGCCGGATAGATGAACTTTCCCCGCATCCGTTCCTCCTTTGGAAACGAAATATTGATACGGAATATCATCCGATTCCGCCGTATCGAGAACAAATTCCCGCATGCCGCGATGCGTCACCATTGTGCGGTCGTAAATTCGCAGCAACGCCCCTTGGCCAAGATGACCGAATTCCTCCTTCTTCCCGGTCATGTCGTTCGCCGGCGAAGCGTCCAATGCATAAAAAACATCCGGCTTGATCATGTTCGCCGCCACTTCAGCCCCACGCAATCCGACTTCTTCCTGCACGGTCGCCCCGGAATACAACGTATTCGGAACAGCCTCGTCTTTTAAGTGTTTCAGCAACTCAATCGCCAGTCCGCAGCCATAACGATTGTCCCACGCCTTCGCGAGAACTTTCTTTTCGTTGGCCATCGTCGTGAACGGACAGACCGGCACCACCGGCAACCCCGGATAAATCCCCATCCTCTCGGCATCCGCACGGTCATCGGCTCCGATGTCAATCAACATGTTTTCCAGCTTCATCGGCTGCTTCATTTCTTCTTCCGAAAGCAAATGCGGCGGAATGGAACCGATCACCCCGGTGATCGTTCCATCATCTGTGAGAATTTCCACTCGCTGCGCGAGCAGCACTTGGCTCCACCAACCGCCGAGCGGTTGAAAACGCAGCATCCCGTTTTCGGTAATTTGCGTCACCATAAACCCGACTTCATCCATATGGCCGGCGACCAACACTTTCGGGCCGCTCCCTTTTTTGACGCCGAACACGCCGCCGAGCCGGTCTTGGATCACTTCGTCAGCATACTTTTCCAATTGGCTTCTCATAAACTTCCTGATGCGATGCTCAAAACCCGACGGTCCTTGCAACTCCGTCAACGTTTGAAACAAAAGCTTTGTCTTCTCGTTCATGTCAATTCTTCCCCTCTGTCCTTAACGCGAAATCTATCTTTCATTGTAACCGATCCATCGCCGCTTTCCAACGAGGAAAGAAAACACGCCGTTGTTCTCGGCTGCGAAAGGAAATTCTCGACAATCTGCCGTTTGAGGATCAGCGGCCGCATCAAAAGAAAAAACGAACAGGCCCTCGACCTGTTCGAATAAAGTCTTATCCTTTTCGGAAGGCGTCAAGTTCAATGACACACGAGCTTGCATTGAAAGGACGTTCGTCCGATTCTGCTGCCTCTCGGGACATCGTTTCAAGAGGCTCCTTTATTTCCGGTAAACCTTGAGCGTTTTGTGAATAAAACCGGAACGTGTTTTTCCCCGACGATTTCGCTTTATACATGGCAAAATCGGCATTCCGAATCAACGTTTCCTTGTCGTCGCCGTCGTCCGGAAAAATGCTGACCCCGACGCTCGTCGTAGTATACAATTCATGGTCCCGCACATTGAAGCGGCGGGAAATGTCATAAACGATACGTTCGGCGGTGCGGCGAAAAAACATATCGTCGCCGGTCTTCGTGACGAGAATGAATTCGTCACCGCCAAGGCGGCTCGCCATTTCGATTTCTTCCATCCCTTTGAGCCGTTCGCCGACGCAACGAAGAAAGTCGTCGCCTGTCTGATGGCCAAGCGTATCGTTGATCATTTTAAAACGGTCGAGATCGAGAAACAAAACGGCAAATCGGGTTCCGCCTTGTTTCGCGTGATCAAGAAAATCTTGAAACTTTTCCTCCAGCTTCACACGGTTCGGTAAATGCGTAAGAGCGTCATAATGCGCCTGCATTTCAATTTTGTTTAATGCGGTTTCCAATTCTTCCGTACGCTCCCGGACGACCGTCTCCAGCCCTTCGTTTGCTTGGCGAAGCTGCAAGACGAGTTTGCTGTTTTGAAAGACAGTAAGCATATAGCGGAAAAACACGAGAATAACCGCGCCCATGGCCGAAACATACACAGGAGTGACTTTTTCTTTGATATCAATCATCACATACAATACGAGAAATACCCCTAAATAAGGCAGCATGACGGCGATTTTTTTTAACAGCGGCAACTTCGCCGCTTTCTTTTGTTCTTTCATGCGATAAAAACCCGAACTGGCAGCCATCAAGGCGAATACCGGCCAAGCAAGGATGCACCAGCTTAACCGCGGTGATCCGTTCATCGCGAAAACCAAATAACCGATGTCGCTCAAGGCAAAGATGAGGATAGCCGTGAAAAACATCGGATAATGCACGTGTTCAAAGGTTTTTTTGTAAAAAAGCCCGTTGATCAGCAAGAAAAACACGAGGCCGAACCCGAACAGCAAATGAAGGACAGACAGCAGCGAAACGTTCAAGGTAGCCTCGAAATTAAGCGTATATGGAATCAAATAATTGTACCACCCGAACGTGATTAACACGAGGATGGTGATGAGAAGATCAGCGATAACGAGCACCGACAATCGCGGTCCGTAATTTTTATAAAATTTGTAAATCAACCCGGCAGAATAAAACAACGGCAAGCTTAAGTACAAGCTGTCGAAAAAGCTCGGGAACGGCAGCGGTGCATCCGTCGCCAACAACCGGAGCGAACAGACGCCCTCACCTAAAGCAAACAAAAAATTTCCGACGGCCAACAGCACCCAAAACATGCGGTTGTCCAACTGGTCCGCCCGTCGCGAGAGGAAGACGCAAACGACACCTGCAGCCCCGACTGCAGCCGAAGAAACACCGTACACAGCCGCTTGTCCGAGCAAACCGTGCATCATACTGAACAACACGAACGCAGTCCATGCTATCGTGATGCACATCACCTGTGGTTTTCGAACGGGTACGGACACCATTAATTCTCCTCCTTTCCCACTCTCGCGAAACGAACCGCTGAAGGGATGCAAAACGCACAACTGAAATAGGTAATTAGAACCATTTCTTAATACCTATTTTACGGGAAAATCACACATTTTACAACAACGTTTTTTTTAAATAACGCTTGTCACTGCTTCCGTGGAATAATACTACCCGCCGACAAAAAAACCTGCCGAGACACGAAATCCCGGCAGGCCGATGATCAGCCGTCAATTATTTGATCAACCCTTGATCTTGCAAAAACTGCTTCGCCACTTCTTTCGGCCGTTTGTGATCAATGTCTACGGCGGCATTCATTTTCCGCATTTCTTGTTCAGAAATTTTCCCTTTCAGTTCATTGACGACGTCATCCAATTTCGGATAGGCTTTCAACGTATCCATCCGCACTACGGGAGCGGCAAAATATGGCGGAAAGATGTTATGGTCATCCTCCGTCGTTACTAAGTTCAGTTTGTCGATACGTCCATCCGTCGTAAACGCAGGAATGACGTCAACTTGGCCTGCATCCAACGCCTTGTACATCAATCCCGGTTTCAGACTTACGTGCTTTTTGAAGTGATAGTCGTACGAATCTACCATATAATCGTAACCGTCTGGACGTCCGAAAAACGTTGCCGGTCCGCCGAACACGAGCTGATCGGAAATCTTCGTCAAGTCCGAAGCTTTTTCGATGCCGTATTTCTCTTTCGTTTCTTTGCGAACGGTGATCGAATACGTATTTTCAAAGCCGAGCGGCGCCAACCATGTTAACTGGAAGTTGTCTTCGTACGCTTTTTTCGTGATGTCGTAAATTTCTTGCGGGGTCTGTTCCGGCTTAAACTCCTTTTTCAACACCGCCAAATAGCCCGTACCCGTATACTCGACGTACATGTCAATCGAGCCTTGGGTAATCGCTTCATGCAACACGTTCGTTTCGCCGACGTTTGCGTGCACCTTCACGGGATAATCCGTTTTCGCTTTAATGTAATCAGCCAAAATATACGGCAAAATCCGTTGTTCCGTCCACGGTTTGCCGGAAATGACGATCGGCTCATGCGATCCCTCAGTTCCGCTGCCCGTTTCATTCGTGTTCGCAGCCTCGCCGTCTCCCGTCTTATTGTTGCTGACCGAGTTGCTGCATGCCGATAACAAGAGCGCCAATGCAGTAAGGAAAACAAACCATTTCTTCATCAAAACACCTCTTATTCTTATTTTCTTAGTCCGCGGGGAGTCGCTAATTTCTCGATCCATCGCAAAACACCGTCAAAAATGAGCGCCAAAAGCGCCGAAGGGATTGCCCCGGCCAAAATCAAGTCTTTTCGCATCATGCCGATGCCGATATTAATAAGCGTGCCGAGACCGCCGGCACCGATAAACGCCGCCAATGTCGTAACTCCGATCGTAATGACCGTCGATGTTCGCAATCCGGCCATAATGACCGGTAACGCCAAGCGAAAACGAATTTTGAATAAAATTTGATTGTTCGTCATCCCCATGCCTCTGCCGGCTTCAACAACCGATTCGTCGACACCGATGAGACCGGTGTATGTATTTCGCAAAATTGGCAGCAAGGCGTAAATCGTCAAAGCGACGATGGCGGAATCTTTCCCGATGCCGAGGATCGGAATCGTAATCATGAAACCGAGAAGCGCAATGCTCGGAATCGTTTGAAACAGCGCGGTCACCGTAATGATCGGTTCGGCCAATTCACGTTTTCTCGAAAGAAACACACCGAGAGGCACGGAAATCACCGTCGCGGCGATAATCGCAAACAAGGACATGTACAAATGCTGCCCGAGCAACACCCAAATCTCGTGTCTTCTTTCAATGAACGTATGCAGCAGCATGACGAGAACCCCTTGATCATTCACCGTCCCCACCTCCCGTCTGTCCGGAAAGCGGATTGTCGCCCGCAAGGCCCCGCATCATGCTCGACCGAGTGATGATCCCGGTTAAACGCCCGTCATCTACAACCGGAATCGTTCGAACCCGGAGGTCGGAAAAGATTTGCGCTACTTCCGAGTAATCGGCAGCCGACGCAACAGAAGCGACATCCGTATCCATGATGTCTCGCAATCTCTTATTCTCGTCATGATAATGGTTTCGGAGCACATCGAGGTACACGACGCCCAAAAACTGATGGTCCTTGTCACTGACATACAAACTGTCGACACTGTAGGCTTTCATCAATTCCAATCCTTCCGCAAGCCCTCGCGTCGGTCTGGCCGTAACGACCCGCTTCATCATTAACGAAGCCGCGTTCGGCGTCATCGAGTCGCCGTTCAAACGGTCTTCGCCGATAAATTCGCGGACGAATGCATTCGCCGGACGGCGCAAAATATTGTCAGACCCGTCGATTTGTACGATTTCGCCGTCCTTCATGATTGCGATACGATCAGCGATTTTGATCGCTTCGTCCATATCGTGCGTGACGAACACGATTGTTTTGTGGATTTCCTGCTGTAGACGAGTTAATTCATCTTGGAGTTGTTCGCGGCTGATCGGATCAAGCGCACTGAAAGGTTCATCCATTAATATGACGGGAGGTTCGCCTGCCAGCGCACGGATGACACCAATGCGCTGTTGCTGACCCCCGCTCAGCTCTGAAGGGTATCTCGTGCGGTAAGTGGACGGATCGAGTCCTACGAGGTCAAGCAGCTCGTCGATCCGTTTCTCGTATTTCGCTTTCGGCCATTTTTTCAACTTTGGAACGAGTGCTACGTTCTCGGCGATCGTCATATGGGGAAGCAATCCGATTTGTTGAATGACGTAACCGGTGTTTCTCCGCAAGTCGACCGGATTTTTGTCCGCGATGTTTTCCCCGTTTATGCAGATTGAGCCGCTCGTCGGTTCGATCAATCGATTAATCATCTTCATCGTCGTTGTTTTTCCGCATCCCGAGGGCCCGATCAACGTCAACAATTCACCCTCTTCCACCGTGAAGTTGATGTTCTTCAATGCCTCGGTGCCGTCGTCGTAAACTTTTCCAACGTTCTCAAATGTGATCATGTCCCACCTCTCCCCCGATCAACTTTCTATACCCTGTTTCAAAAAATTCAAACGGGAAATGTTGATTCCTTTCATTGCCATTCGACATCAACGGCGTAAGGAATCGGATCGATTCCTCCCGCTTCCCTAAACCCTTTGATCCGCAGCCGGCAGCTGTCGCATTCCCCGCACGCTTCATCTCCTCCCAAGTAACAGGATGTCGTCAAATGGTACGGAACTTTGAGACGAAGGCCGATTTCCACCGTCTCTTTCTTCGTCAATCGGATCAAAGGCGTTTCGATTTCAATCGCTTTCCCAGTCACACCCGCTTTCGTCGCCAAACGGACGGTGCTTTCCATACTTTCGATAAATTCCGGACGGCAATCCGGGTACCCGCTGTAGTCGACGGCGGAAACGCCGATGAACACTTTTTCCGCACCGATCACTTCCGCATAGGCGCTCGCCAGCGACAAAAAGATCATATTACGCGCCGGTACATACGTCGATGGGATGTCGTCTCCAGCACCGTCTTTCCTTACGGCGATCGACGCATCGGTCAACGCGCTTCCCCCGATTTCGGCGAAAAAGCCGACGTCAACGATGCGGTGATCCTTTGCACCGAAGTGCACGGCAATCTTTTTCGCCTGCTCCACTTCGCGATCATGCCTTTGGCCGTATTGAAACGTTATCGGGTACAACTCGTATCCTTGTTCTTTCGCAATGCCCATGCAAGTCGTGCTGTCCAATCCTCCGCTGAGCACCATGACGGCTTTTTTGCTCATGTTAAACCCCTCTTTGATCCGGGTGCCAGATGACTTTGTGCAGCTGCATGTTCACTTTGACATCGGGCAACGGTCTTTCCAATATTTTTTCAACGAGCGCTTTCGGTTTCATTGTTTCCCACACCGGGCTGAACAGAAGTTTTCCTTGTTTATGATACCGTTCGATTACATTGACGGCCGATTCGAAATCTTCGTCGCTGCCGATGACAAATTTAATCTCATCCCGGTTTGTGAGGACATCGAAATTGTCATCAATCATCTTGTCCATTTCACCGGAAGCCGGCAGCTTGTAATCCGTGACGAACCGAACCTTCTCGCGCCATCGTTCATTCTCTTCCCGCATCACCGCAAACGGCTGCAAATCAATCGCCCCGTTCGTCTCAATATGAATGTCGCAAACGTGCTCCAACTTTGTCATCTCTTCAATAAGCGCAGCCGATTTCTCGCGGTGAATCAACGGTTCTCCGCCCGTAAAGCAAATTCGACGGCTTGCATATCGCTTGATGCGATCGACAATTTCTGCGATCGAAGCTTCAAATTCAGGTTTTGCCGGAGCATAACTGTACGGCGTGTCGCACCATTTGCACCGCAAATTGCAATGAAAGGCGCGCACAAATACAGTCGGATACCCGGCTTCAGTCCCTTCCCCTTCGACCGTTTCGAAAATCTCGACCATCGGCAGCGTCCATTGCCTGTACGTGTTGCGATCCGGCAACGTCCAACGGTCCGCCTTAATCGGCATGGTCCATCCACTCCCGCCTCAACGTGGCATAACTCGTCGGTGTTTCATACAAAATGAGTTCTTCGAGCCGAAGGCCCCTGTCATGTCCGAAAGCGTCGCGCAAACCTTCCGCGAGCTGTTCCCAAATCCAGACGATCATGTTTTCCGCCGTCGTATTCATGTTTGGAAGCACTTCGTTCAAATAGCGGTGATCGAGCCGGGATTCGATCGTTTTTTTATACAATTGTTTAATGTCCGCAAAATCAACGGCAAACCCGTTCTCGTCGACAAATCCGCTGATCGTCACTACGAGCCGGTACGTATGTCCGTGCAAACTTTTGCACTTGCCTTCATAAGCATGAAGATGGTGAGCGGAATCAAACGTGAACGACTTTGTGACCGCCACTCTTTTGTTATGATATTTAAGCTCATGTTCTTGAATGTCTCGGCCCAATTGTTCTATATGTTTCGGAATCTGGAAATTCATAACTCACGACCTCTTCATCAATACTGTCATCTAGTCAGTTTATCAAATTCGGAGGAAAAAAAGAAGAAAATCGTTTGGTAAAATCGGATTTGGTTCGCTATACTAAAAATTAGAAGGGATTCTTACGCGAAAGGAGACCGGCCCACAATGAATTGGAAAAAATCGCTGCTCGCTGCCGGCATCGGAATCATCGGCGGCTTTGTTTTGCGGGAAGGTTTGGAAAAAGGAACGATCACCCCGGAAAAAGCATTGAAAAGCGTCAAAAAAACCGTCGGCCAAAAGTTCGCCATCGACGGCTCTTGGGTACATATGCGACCCGAGCATTTGATTCGAAACGGACTGGATTTTTCCGCCTACCGCGGAGGCGTTACCGTTTCCGACGACAAACAAGTGAAACATTACAACTTTATCGTCGACGCCAAAACCGGCACCGTTCTCGATTTCACCGAAGATGAAGTATAACTCGACGCTCCGCATCAAACGGCACCCCGATGGAAGGTACAATCACATCCATTGGAGGTGCTTTTCTTATCGCTTCATAAAAAAACAAGAGCTCGATGCCTATCGAGCTCTGTGCTGTCTAAGGGAATCACTAAGTTTTCCATTCCCCTTAACTAAATTTGTTATTGCCTACGCCTTCAAACAATCCGTTTTCCAGCTTATAATCAAGCACCGAATGTTTCCGTTTCACGAAAACGTACGCAAGAACCGCGGGGATTAATAGAATCAAGAACAATAATATCAAGACCGTGGCGACGTGGGTCGTTTCCCCGATCTCGGCTTCATACTTGTCTTTGAAGTCTTGCGTCGCGGGAATCTTGCCCGCAATTGTCACGGAGAGCACTTGATCTTTTTCCGGGCTGTAATATACCGGCTCATTGTGCGTTTTGAAAAAGATGCCGTCGCGAACCGTATTGTAATGCGCAATGGCCATTTTCAACGTGTGAATCCCTTCAACCGGTTGATCGAGTTGAACGGTCTTGACATGACGAAGCACGAGCGAACCTTTATCGTAATCATAGTTCGCCTCAGCTAAGTTTTTGTTGACTGCTTTATACATTTTGCCCGAAGTCGTTTCCGCGCCGGCCGCTCCGGCAAAAGCAAAGATAAGAATCAATAATGACAGCATGGCAGAAAACGTTTGTTTCAAAATGATAGCCTCCTTTTTATCTAAACGACATGAATGAGATGGCAGTCGTTTCGCTCGAAGTTCAACCGCACAACCGCCAGCCGGAAAAGGTGTCCCTTTGCCGGTGATGTGACCGTCTTCGCGATTTATTATACCAGTTTCTTTTATAAAAGAACATTCGTCGAGCCTGAAAAATTCCGTTTTTCAATCGTTTGAATAGCTTTCAATCCAATCCGGAACCTTGCCGGTTTTGTATACTTGGTCCGCATCTTTCTCAAGCACGCCGTGCGGTTCATCCTCAGCGAAAGGATTATGTAAATTGACGTGCGGCAATGTACGTGATTCATGCTCGAATTCCGTCGTCAACGGCTTGACCGTTTTCTTGAAGGCGGCGTCCACGTCTTGCGCATATTTTCTCGTTTGATGAAGTTGTTGAATCAACAGCAAATATTCGGCGCGAAACCGGCGCAACTCTTCTTTCTTGCTTTCAATATTCTTCAACGCCGCATCAAACTCGCGATCCCTGCCCTCTTTCAACGAAGCGACCATGTTTTGCAGCCGCTCATCTCGCGAATTCCGCAGCTGCTCGATTTTTCCTTGCGTTTCTTTCATTTCTTCGTTCAGCGCATCAGACGCTTTTTTCCGTTCGGCGAGTTCCACTGCGCTGTCGGAATCCCGCTCATACACGACTTTCGACAGCGCTTTATTGTATTGCCGCGAAGCCTCCGCTTTATCCTCGTGCAGCTGCTTCAATTCTTCCTCCAACGCCGCAATTTTGTCATTGTATTCTTTCTCGATCCGATGGAATTGTTCAAGCTCGGGATACATGATGATCATTCCTCCAAATTAGGTTCTTCAAAAGCATTCGCCGCCTGCGGCTCGTTTTCGGCGATTCGACACAAAAATCAAGCAATCGAATGGATGCCCGCGATCGATCATTCCCCGAGCGAACGATTATTTCCCGCGAAATTGCGGCGCCCGCTTTTCCATAAAAGCAGCAACACCTTCATTCTTATCCTCCGAATCGAACAGGCGGCCGAACTGCTCCGCTTCCAACGCTAACCCTTCCGTCAACGGCAACGCCAATCCGCTGTCGACAGCTCGTTTCGCAGCTCGTACCGCAAGCGGCCCGCGTTTCAATATATTCGCCGCCTCTTCCTTCGCTGCCGCGAGCGCATCTTCCTCAACCAATCGTTCGATAAGGCCGATGCGCAGCGCTTCTTCCGCTTGCACCGGTTCGGCGGTGAAAATCATCCGCTTCGCTTTTCCGGTTCCGATCAGGCGCGCCAGCCGCTGTGTCCCCCCGTAACCGGGAATGACACCGAGAGACGTTTCCGGCAAGCCGAGCATCGACTTCGCTGATGCGACTCTGAAGTCGCATGCGAGCGCTAACTCTAATCCGCCTCCGAGTGCGTAACCGTCAATCGCGGCGATCGTCGGCTGCGGCAACCCGGCCAATTTTCCAAAAATTTGTTGACCTCTCTGGCATAATTCGACGCCTTCTTCCCCTTTCAACTCGGGAAATTCTTTAATGTCGGCACCAGCGACGAAAGCTTTCCCGCCTGCTCCGGTTACGATCACTGCATGGACTTTCTCATCGATTTCGTCGAGCACCTCCGCCAATTCCGACAACACTTGTCGGTCCAAAGCATTTACCGGAGGTGAGTCGATCGTAACGATGCCTAGGTGTTTTTCCGATTGAAACGTCACTTTCGCCATTCAGATTCCCCCATTTCATTTAAGATATAGTTTCATCTTACCTCGATTCCTCGGGAAAGAACAAGGCTCAAAAGCGGGCGATGCCGCGCATGATCTTCTGGCCGCGGCGGGAAAATTTTTCCTCGTATTCGGTCATCACGTTGTCCCCGACATCGTTTTCGTGCACATCCCAATCAACGGAGAGAAGATTCATGCCGTATTGTTCCATGCTTTGCAGGGAATACTCGAAAAAGCCGGCATTGTCGGTTTTCAAGTGAATTTCTCCTTTCGCCGTCAATACCCGCTCGAATTTCTCGAGAAATGTTCGGTAAGTGAGCCTCCGTTTTTCATGGCGGTTTTTCGGCCAAGGATCGGAAAAATTCAAGTATATCCGTTCGACTTCGCTTTCGTCAAAAAAGCTTTCGAGATCGGCGGCGTTGCGGTTGACCAATTTAATATTGCCGGCATCCGTTTCCAATGTTTTGTCGAGAGCCGAAACGATCACACTTTGCATCCGTTCGATACCGACGAACAAAACGTCCGGATGTTTTTGAGCCATCCCACACAAAAACTGCCCTTTCCCCGTCCCGATTTCGACGTGGACGGGCGCGTCCGGAAAGAAAGATGCCGCCCAAGATCCTTTCAAACCTTCCGGTCGTTGGATAACAACTTGTGGATATTGCTCAAGTTTCTCCTTGGCCCAAGGCTTGTTGCGCAATCTCATTCGATACAAACCCCTTTCCTTTCTCCACGGAACATCATATCATAGAATTAAGTTTTTCTGCGTACGTAACCGGGAACAAAAAGCATAGAAGGGAGGGTGAACTCTTGATTGTACGGGAAGATGGGGTTTTCTTCGGTCTGATCCGCCAGCATGATCATGGACTGCTGTCCGGGGAAATCGCCGCCCGCTGGGGGAACGAACACTTTTCATCGCCGGGACATTCAATGATTATCGCCGCGTCACTTCACGATTTAAGCTGGATCGAAGCCGACGAGCAAATCTTGTGGGACGAGGCCGCCGAACGTCCACATGATTTCGTATCGCTTCCGAATGAGCATCGCCTCCCTATGTACGAAAAGGGTTTACAATTGACGGAGCAACTGAATCCGTTCGGAGGGCTGCTCGTGTCCAAGCATTACTGTTCGTTCTTGAACGATAACGAAAATGCCGAAACGGACCGTTTCTTGCAAAACGAGCGGAATCGGCAACAACGGCTCACGGAGCGTTTTTCCGAGTCAGCGCTTGACCGCGATTTGCTTCAACTGCAATGTTGGGATAATTTGTCTTTATATGTATGTATGCACCGGCCCGGTTGTTCAAAAGACGAGGAAATCGATTGGTTCAAGAACGGCATTCGTTGTCCGAAAAAATCGGGAGAAGATGTATGGATTAACGTTAAGTGGCTCAATGAACGAACGATTTCGTTAGATCCGTTTCCTTTCCAGGAGAGTTGGTCCACGACGGTCCCTTATACGCGGATGCGAAAATCGCTCGGACGCAACGATCCCGATTTAAGGAACATCATGCATCGCCGCATCCGTTTCAGTCCGAATGACGCAGGCGGCGGCTGTTGATATTCCTCGGCCGCGCGCGTACAGGTCCATGAAGGCCAAACAAAGCAAAAGAGACGATCCGAAACCGTCTCCTTCTCGCATTACAGCTGTTGAAGATAAAAAGCCGCGTCCCGATTCAGACGAACGAGGCGAATTCGAAGCTTTTCCGCCTGGCGGCTTTCTTTTCTTCCAGCATGCCAAATCATGAATTTCGCCGCTTGAGCCGTCGCATACCAATGCATGCGCAGCAGAAAATCTCCGGTCAGCTCGTGCCCGTATCGCCCCAACCAAGAACGCCATTCGCTCTTCGCAACGTATTCGTACAAAAGCGGTCCTAAGTCCAATGCCGGATCCGCGATCATCGCATTGTCCCAGTCGATTAAATACAAATCGCCGTTTTCGCTTAACAGCCAATTGTTGTGATTCACATCGCAATGGCACACGACTTTCTCTCCGCTTTCGACCTTGTCGACGTTGTCCGCGAGAAATGAATAAGCTTCCCCTGCAGCTTGACCGCCGATCATATTTCCGATTCGCATACGACTTTCCAGTTCAGCAAGAACTGCTTGCGGCGTAACCGGTTGTTTGCCGAGTCTTTTTAACATGGCCAGCAACGCATCAGATCGATGTATTTTTTTCAAAAGATCAACGACCGCTCCGCTCTTCATTTCATTTTCATGAAGTTCCCTGCCGTTCAGCCATCGCTGCGCTGTTATAACATCTCCGTTTTCAAGCCTTTTCGTCCATAACAGCTTAGGCACGATGCCTTCGACCGATAAGACGGCAAGAAAAGGTGATGAATTTCTTTTTAAAAAGAGTTTCCGGCCACCGGACCGGGCTATGTAAGCTTCCCCGGTCTGGCCACCAGCAGGTTTGATGTTCCATTCGTTTCCTAGTATGTCCAGCAATGGCGTCACCCTCGATCGTAAACGAATCTTTAAATCCGATACTCAACTAATTTCATTATAACGAAGATCGCGTCGAAGACAAAAAACGCCCTTCCGGTGTTCAGGCTTACCTTTCATCGGCAACTGTCTGGCATCTGCGCAACAGCCGGTCGGCCGTCTTCAATTGCACGTATTTCAACGGCGTCTTCCATTTTCTTTGTTCTTCATACCAAACTCGCGCTTTCGTCCGATCGATTAAATCTACGTCCCCCGGGGCATCCGGGTACTCAATGAACGAGGAAGGCGACAACAACGCTCTTCGCACCGGCAGCACGTCACCGTCGGTTCTTTTCAGCCAATCCGTCACTAACCGATACATTCGCAAATTAGCGATTAACGGATTCAACGTCTGAGTCACTTTCCCATTCTCAATCGTACGCCAAAAACGGCCGGACCGGCCTTGAAAAACGGTGCCGTCCCGGCTTTCCAGCAACGTTATACACCAGAGCGTCACTGGACTGAGCATAAGGATGTCAAGTTCCACTTCCGCTTTTTGGATTTGAAACACCGGTTTATATAAAATGAGATAATTGTCTGGAAATCGCGTGAGGAAAAATTTCAACCAGCGGTCGAGTCGATATTGTCTGGACAGATCGGATTTCATCTGCAAGGTCGAACTCGCCCAGCGAAGTTGAAAGAAAAACACGTCTTCCGCGAATTCGGTTTTCCATTCGTCCTGCGATGCGGCTGTGTCGGCGGCCTGTTCCGTTTCACGGGCTTTCTTCATCGTTTCCCATCGCTGTTTTTTTATTTGAATGAAACGGCCGGGATAGCCGTAAATATCGGTTTCATAACGTGAAATGTAATTGTCCAATTTGATGAGCTGCGCCATCGGCGTGTCCTCCACCTTTGTTATCGGCTGAAAGCAAATGTTCTTAAAGGGAAATATTTCGGGAAATTGCTCCTATCAATGCGATATAAAATAAAGGCATCGACCGTCCACGGCGCGGAATGAAACCCGTTTGGCAACACGTTGCGGTCAATGGTTTCCGTCCCGTTCCACTTCTTCGCAAGTGTAATGTGCGGGCGGTACGGACGGCGGTCCGGTTCGTACCCTGCGGCTTTGCTCGCCTCAGCTACGCCTTTCTGAAGCACATGCAGGCGCTCGTCCTCCCGTACACCTGCCCATAACACACGCGGCCGTTCGCGGGTGCCGAACGTGCCGATCCCGTTGATTGCTAACGAAAAAGGCGAAGATTGACCGGCAACCTGTGCCGCCTCGTGAGTGAAAGTTTCGATTCGGTTGTCCGCCACCGCGCCGAGAAAGGCAAGCGTAAGGTGATAGTCGTCGCGATGGGTCCATTGTTTGTAAGGCAAATGCTTTCGAAGCGTTTGCGATTGCGCATGCAAATGGGAACGCACCGGTTCTGGGACAGGAACCGCAAAAAAATAGTGTGCAACGGGGTCAGCCATGTCGTGAGCTTTCCTTTCCTTCAAAAAATCATCGATCGCGTTCAACAACTTCACACTTGCCGTTACCGTCTTCGTGCAGGAACGCGAATTCGTTCTTCTTATTGTAACAAAGCCGGCCGCATGCGGCTACCCGATTCATTTGATATAATAACGAGAGGAATTCTTTGAATTTGAACGTCTGCCGTGAATAAAAAAGGCTGAAAAAAGGTGGGAAACCAATGGTACGAGTCGTTAACAATATCGCAGAATTGATCGGGGACACCCCGCTAGTTCGCTTAAATCGAATCCCCGACCCGAACGGAGCCAAGATTTATGCGAAGCTGGAATCGTTCAATCCGAGCGCAAGCGTAAAAGACCGCGCAGCCTTCAACATGATCGCGGAAGCGGAAAAGGCCGGACATTTGCGGGAAGGATCGGTCATTATCGAGCCGACGTCCGGCAATACCGGGATCGGAATTGCCATGAACGCGGCGGCGAGAGGTTATAAGGCGATCCTCGTCATGCCGGATACGATGACGCAGGAACGGATCAATTTATTGAAGGCGTACGGAGCGAAAGTGGAGTTGACGCCGGGCGACGAAAAGATGCCTGGCGCGATTGCGAGAGCGAAAGAGCTGCTCAAGGAAATTCCGAATAGTTTCATGCCGATGCAATTCGAAAATCCGGCGAATCCCGATGCCCATCGGGGAACGACGGCGATTGAAATTGTCGAGGCGATGAAACAGCTCGGAAAGCCGCTGAAGGCGTTCGTATCGACAGCAGGAACGGGCGGAACGGTGACCGGAACGGGAGAAACGTTGAAGGAATACTATCCGGAAATGACGATCCACGTTGTCGAGCCGGCCGGATCGCCGGTATTGTCCGGGGGCAAGCCGGGCAAGCATAAGCTCGTCGGAACAAGTCCGGGATTCGTCCCGGAAATCTTGAACACCGGGCTGTTCGACGAGATTTTTCAAATCGAAGACGACGAGGCGTACGAAGTGACGCGACGGTTGGCGCGCGAGGAAGGCATTTTGTGCGGCACGTCGTCCGGCGCATCGGTGTGGGCGGCCGTTCAAGTGGCGAAACGCCTTTCGCCGGATGACGTCGTTGTTTGCATTTGCGCGGACACCGGCGAACGGTATTTGTCGGGAGACTTGTTTGATTTTGAATGATGAAATCCGCCTTGCACAATTAGAAGGCGGTTGAATCAATGGCGTTGGCGATACAATTGATCTGGAATCCCAATTAAAAACTCCCCCGAAGAGGAAACAGATTGGCCTCGGCTTAATCTGTCTATCTTCGAGGGAGTTATTCTTTTCCAACTTCGCCTATTGGGTTGCCGCAGCCGCATCCACTTGCTCGTCGGCATGATAGGAAGAACGCACGAGCGGTCCGGATTCGCAATGGCGGAATCCTTTTTCAAGCGCGATTTCCTTCAACTCCGCGAACTCGTCGGGATGCCAATACTTTTCGACTTTCAAATGTTTCTTCGTCGGTTGCAAGTATTGGCCGATCGTCATGATGTCGACGTTGTGGGCGAGGAGATCATCCATCGCCTCCACCACTTCTTCTTTCGTCTCGCCAAGCCCAAGCATGATGCTCGACTTCGTCGGCGTATTCGGGCTGATTTCTTTTACCCGCGCCAACAGTTCGAGCGAACGGTCATATGTAGCCTTGGCGCGAACGCGTTTCGTTAAGCGGCGAACCGTCTCGATGTTATGATTGAAAATGTTCGGCTTTGCGTCCATCAACGTCTTCAAGCTTTCGTAATCGCCTTTCATATCCGAAGGCAACACCTCGATTGTGCAACTGGGATTGCGGCGCCGAATGGCCCTTACCGTTTCCGCAAACACCGCCGCACCTCCGTCGGCTAAGTCGTCGCGCGCCACCGCCGTCACGACCACGTGCCGCAGCCCCATTTGTTCGACCGACTCCGCCACGCGTTCCGGCTCCTGCCAGTCCAACTCCGTCGGCAACCCGGTCTTGACCGCGCAAAAACGGCAGCCGCGCGTACAAATATCACCGAGAATCATGAACGTCGCCGTTTTGCGAACGGCCCAGCATTCGTGAATGTTCGGGCATTTCGCCTCCTCGCACACCGTATGCAGCCGCTTCTCGCGCATCATTTTCTTCAGCCCGGTATAATTTTTATTCGTATTCAGATTGATTTTCAACCATTCCGGCTTTCGTAAATGTTCTTGCTTGTTTGCCATGCTCATCACCTTTCAGCGGGAATATGTCCACTCATCGTTGCCGTAACGGCTTTCGGCCAGTTTCTGCACTTCCGCTTCCTGTTCCTTCGTCAACTCAAACGGCTCAAGCTGAATGCCGAGTCCTTTTTCAAAGCCGATCCGGAATGCTTCCCTCGCCTCTGCCAAAGTCGCCGGTTGCTCGCGCAGCAAATTGATCGCCACGGCCTTGTCCCGAAAACCGCGCTGCGCACGTTCCCTCACTTCCCGACTTGGGTAGACGAATAAATCGAACAACTTATCCTCATCAATGTCAAGCGGAATCGCGCCATGCTGCAAAATTACGCCTTTTTGCCGGGTTTGCGCACTCCCCGCCGCTTTTCGTCCGCCGACGACGAGTTCGTACCAAGACGGTTGATCAAAACATACCGCCGAGGAGGTCCGTTTCAATTTTTCCGTCGGAATCGAAAAATCCGCAGCCAAGCCGAGCTCGCGAAAACCTTGCAGCAATCCTTCGGAGATGACGCGATATGCTTCGGTTACATTCTTCGGCATGTTCGGATGATCCTCAGACACTGTGACACTGTAAGTCAGTTCCTTGTCATGCAAAACCGCTCTGCCCCCGGTTAAGCGCCGGACCAAGCCGTACCCGTGTTTCTTGACGCCTTCGAGGTTAATCTTCTTCATTTCCTGAAAATAGCCGATCGATAAGGTCGGCGGGTTCCATGTATAAAAACGAAGCGTCGGCCGGACAAGCCCTTGGTTCATCCAGTGGATCAATGCCTCGTCAAGCGCCATGTTATAAGCCGGAGAGCGTTCCCCGGAGTCGAGAAAATACCAAGTTTCTTTCATGGCTCCCCTCCATTCGACTTTATTGTAACAAAGCATGAATGGAGACTTCCACTAAATGCGTTTTCACGGAATTTTCGCAACGATTGTTGTCAGCTCGTTTGTCCACCCTTTGTCAACAGCTTCTGGTACGTCTGTTCATCGCAGATCACATACAACTGGGCATCGGTTCGGATCGGTTCGTCCAGTCTGCGGTTGATGTCCAAATGTTTGCCGTCAGCGACAAGCGTCGCCCCTTCTTGTAACAATTCGTCGAAAGCATCGCGATACGTTTTCCAGCGGTCCTTTTGACTGATTCGGTAAAGGTTGTCGCCTTCGTTACGGCTCATCAATTGGCGATAAACCTCGGAAATGCCGCCCATGAACGCGGAACGCACCGCCAGCCGAGAAATCGTTTCATTTCGTAAAATGAACTCGTCAATTGCTACGTAGTGGAAATTCTCAATGTGCCGTTCATCGACGATTTCAACGACGGAATGAATCTTCGGGGCGAACGACTCGACCGCAGTCGCGATGATCAAAGATTTTCCGTCACACATTTGCGGATCGTCAATGTTATCATCGGCAAAAATAAGCACCGACCTCGCCTGTTGCAAGTTGGCTTTTTCCAACGTTTCTTCTTCCGCCGCCTGTCCTTGGATATAATGAAAGCGTTCTTCGGAAACCGGAGATTCGGAAAGGGTGTCGATCAACACAACATCAACCGTGTCATTGGAAGAAAGAATTTCCTCTGTTGCATGTTTCGCTTTTTGCGACCATCCGATCAGGACAATGTGATGCTTTCCTTTGTAATTCACCTTGCCTTCCTCCCTTCGCCTGTTGAATTTCGTAAACCCTTCGACGATTTTCCCGATCAACACGCCGACGATCCCGACGCCGAAAATAAATAAAAAGATGCCGATCAGCTTTCCTGTGAACGTATGCGGATAAAAATCACCGTACCCGACAGTCGTTACCGTCGTCATGACCCACCAAAACGCGTTAAAGGGAGATTTAAACGTCTCCGGTTCGCTGAGATAAGCCGCTGCTGCCGCCGCAAACACAACGATCGCACTTGTAATAACGATCAACCAGCTGCTAAGCTGCCTCGCCATCCGGAGCAGCGTTTTATAAAGCCACATCGCCCCGCCTCCTTTCTTAAAGATTTACACGACACTGAACGTGCAATGACTAGTTCTATTCAATCGCATTTCGTTCAGAAAAGAAAGAAATTCAATCATTCTGCCGAAAAAAAAACGGCGCAAGAACGGCAGGATCTTGGCGCCGCTTTCCGAGCAATAAAAAATAACCGCCGGCGCTCCCGACGATTATTTTACGTTTATTGAATGAGTTTAAAACAAACCACCTTCTTCTCCGTCATTTCGCGGATCGCGAACTTAACACCTTCCCGCCCGACGCCGGAACCTTTAACCCCGCCAAAAGGCATCGCGTCGACACGGTAATCGCTGCTGTCATTAATCATGACGCCGCCGACCTTCAACCTTTGCAGCGCATAGAACGCCTTGTTCAAATCTTGCGTGAAAACCCCGGCTTGCAAGCCGTAATCAACGTCATTCGCAGCCGTAATCGCCGCATCGAGATCGCGCGCCGGAAACAACGAAACGACCGGCCCGAACGCTTCCTTCCAATATACTTTCGCCTCAGGCGAAACCCCTGCCAACACCGTCGGCTCATAAAACGCGCCGCTGCGCGTACCGCCGTGCAACACACTTGCACCTTTTTCCACTGCTTCGCGCACCCAGGCTTCCGTTCGCCTTGCTTCGCGCTCATCGATGAGCGGCCCAATGTCCGTCGTTTCGGACAGCTTTCTTCCCGTCCGCAACCGCTTCGTTTCCGCAACGAACGCCTCTGCAAAAGCAGCATAGACCGTCTCTTCGACGTACACCCGCTGGACACCGATGCAGTTTTGCCCGGCTGCCGAAAACGCGCCGCTCACGGTCGCTTCCACCGCCAATCGCAAATCGGCGTCCTTTAAGACGATCACCGGGGAATTCGAGCCAAGCTCCATTCCAATCGCTTTCACGCCGGCTTTTCTCGTAATCGCTTCGCCCGTTTCGTAGCCGCCCGTGAAGGAAATCATGTTTACGTCCGGATTTGTCACGAGCGGGTCGCAAACTTCGGCGCCTCTGCCGGTGATGACCGACAACACGTGGGCAGGTAACCCGGCGTCAAGAAAAGCTTCGGCGAGATACAGCGCACTCAGAGGCGTCACGGTCGCCGGTTTTACGATGATGGCGTTGCCTCCAGCAATCGCCGGACCGACTTTGTGCGCGACGAGATTCAGCGGGTCGTTGAAAGGCGTGATCGCTCCGATCAACCCTTTCGGAAAGTGATAATAGTAGCCGAGCCGGTTTTCGCTGCCCGGCACTTGATCGTAAGCAACGGTTTCCCCGTTGATCCGCGAAGCTTCTTCGCCGCTCAACTGCAGCGTCTGCACGCAGCGCGACACTTCCGAGCGCGCCTCGCGGATCGTCTTGCTGCTTTCCCTCGCGATGATCGTCGCGAAAAGTTCTTTCCGCTCCGCGACGATATCGGCGGCTTTCTTCAAGATCGCCGCCCGCTCATAAACCGGCATCCGCGCCGCCTGCTCGACACCTTTCTTCGCTTCGCGTATCGCAAGCCGCATATCCTCGGCACTGGCGGCAGGCACGGCGTCAATGATGCTGTTGTCTTCGGGATCGCGCACCTCGATCGTTTCCTCGCGGTCTTCCCAGCGTCCGCCGATCAACATTTTTTGACCGGTCGTCGTCACCTTCACCATCTGCATCGACCACCTTTCTTCTTTTTATAAGACTTGTTTTTCTACGGACATTCGATGAATGTGCAGCAAGTCGATCAACAGCGCATACCCCGTTTCGATAATACCGGCACCGGCACCGACGACCGTCACCGGCCCGGAGAGATCGCATTCATACGTAATCGCATTCAATGCCCCGGAAACACTGGCCAAAGGATCGTCCGATAAAAGTTTCTCCGGTCCCACCGAAGCTGACACAACGTCCCCGTCACGCTTCACTTTCGCAACAAGCTTCCACGTCTTTCCGTCCTTCTTCGCCTCCTCGATGTCTTTCAGCGTCAATTGCGAAATCCCGCGGCGAGTGACTTGTTCTTTTTTCAACGGAACGTTCAAGAGTACGTTTGCGAGAATTACAACCTTGTACAACGCGTCATAACCTTCCACGTCATTTGTTGGATCGGCTTCCGCATAACCGAGCCGGCGCGCCTCTGCCAACGCTTCCGTATAATCGAACCCTTCTTCCATTTTCGTCAAAATATAATTCGTCGTCCCGTTCAAAATGCCGCGAATTTCGCGGATGTCGTTGCCCGCCAAGGTGACTTTAGGCATGCGCAGCGTCGGCGTACCGCTCATCACTGTTCCCTCGATGCCCCATTGTACGCCGTTCGCCGCCGCCAATTCGGTCAACTCCTTATATTGAAGCGCCGCCGGACCTTTGTTCGTCGTCACCACATGTTTCCCGGCTTCGAAAGCCGCCCGGCAATGGTCAATCGCCGGCTGCCCGGTGTTTACATCCGTGAACGTCACCTCGACGATCGTGTCCGCATTCGACTCGCGAATCGTCCGCAAGCTGTCCCAGCCTCGCACCAACCCCGGGGTGTCCGGATACCCCTCAACCTTGCCGGTTTCGGACACCGTTTTCAGCAACGTTTCCAAATCAAGGCCGTCAGGATGATACACCGCGCCTTTCATGACGTCCGAAACGGTGACGATTTCCGCCTCGAAACCGACGGTTTCGGCAAGTCTCTCCCCTTTATCAAGCAAAAGTTGCGCCAGCCCTTGCCCAACGCCGCCAAACCCGATCATCGCCAACTTATGAGCCACTTCGTTCACCTCCGAAAGATCGTATGAAACGCATAGCGGTTTCGGATAAAAGTTTCGCCCCGACCGGCAAGCATCTTTCATCGATGTCAAACACCGGCGTATGAAGATCCCTCACGTTCCCGTCCGGGAGCGCGCACCCGAGAAAAAACATTGCTCCGGGAACATGCTTCGCGATATGGGCAAAATCTTCGCCGCCAAGACCGAACGGTGCATGATCGATGGAAAAATCGGGATACGCTTCACGAATCGCCGCCCCGACCGCCCGATTCACCTGCGTATCGTTATCGAGAGCCGGTTCGCCTCTCGTAATCTTCAGTTGATAATGGCCGCCGAGCGGCTGAACGATTGAAAACGCCCGTTCCAGCTCGGTAATGATCATTTCCCGCGTCGCTGGATCGTAACTTCGCATCGTCCCTTCGAGCACGATCCGCTCCGGAATGACATTCGCTGCCGAACCGCCGTGAATGCTGCCAACGCTGATCACTGCGCTCTCAAGCGGCGATAGTTTCCGGCCGACGATGTTGTTGATCGCCTGCAACACCGGTCCGAGCATCGAAATCGGATCACTGCCGAGGTGCGGGTACGCCCCGTGGCCGCCGGTTCCGATGATCTCCGCTCGGAAAAGATCGACGCTCGCCATGCTCAAACCGTCGTGCATTTGCACTTCGCCGACCGTTTTCCACGGACAGACGTGCAGTGCAACCGCAGCATCCACGCCGTCCAATATCCCAGCTTCAATGACGCGCGGCGCCCCAGTCACGCCTTGTTCGTCCGGCGCTTCTTCCGCCGGCTGAAAAAGGAACTTCACCGTCCCTTTTCCGTCGAAGCTGTCTGACAGCAAATGCGCCGCGCCGAGCAAAATCGCCGTATGCGCATCGTGCCCGCAAGCGTGCATGACTCCGTCATGCACGCTTGCATACGCCGCTCCGGTAGCTTCCTGGATCGGAAGCGCATCCATATCCGCCCGGAGGAGCACCGTCGGCCCTTCTCCGTCCCCGAGCGTACCGACTACGCCCGTGCCTGCGATGCCGGTCTCTACTTTTATTCGTTCACATTCGCCTAACACTTGGGCGACAAATTTTCCTGTCTCGAATTCTTGAAAACTCAGCTCCGGAAATTGATGAAAACGACGCCGCCATTCGGTCAATCGTTGTTTCAAATCGGCCTCCACCGTCCATCACCCGTTGACCAAGTTTTGTTCCAACACTTCGAAAGCTTGAGCCAAATCGGCGATCAAGTCTTCGACATCTTCAATCCCGACCGAATAACGAATCAAGCCTTCCGGAATGCCCATTTGCCTCCGCTCCTCCGGACTGCACTCGACATGGCTCGTCGTCCTCGGAATGCCGGCGATCGTTTCCACTGCGCCGAGATTCGCTGCCAAATGCGCGTAGCGCAAACTCGGCAAAAACTGACGAACGCCCGCAACCCCGTCTTTCAACGAAAAACTGAGCATCCCGCCAAACCCGCGCATTTGCCGCTTGGCGATTTCATGGCCTGCATGCGTCGGCAGCCCCGGATAAAACACGTCCTCGACGAGTGGATGCGCTGCGAGGAATTCGGCAATTTTCATTGCGCTCTCCTGTTGCCGCTTCACGCGCAAATCGAGTGTTTTCATGCCGCGTAAAAGCAAATACGCCGACATCGGATCAAGCGTGGCGCCGTTAATCTCGCGAAAATGGTAGATTGGCTCGACCAGCGCTTTCGACCCGCAAACGATGCCGCCGAGCGCGTCAGCATGACCGCCGAGAAATTTCGTCGCGCTGTGAAGCACAAGATCGGCGCCGAGGCTGAGCGGATTTTGATTCACCGGCGTCGCAAACGTATTGTCAGCAACGACAATCGCGCCGACCGCGTGCGCCGCTTTCGCAAGCCGCTCTAAATCCGTCACCTTCAACGTCGGATTCGTCGGGCTTTCCAAATACAACACGTCGCAGCCTTTCGCGATTTCCGCTTCCAATGCATCGTGATCGGTCGTGTCGCAAAGAACGACATCGACGTTGAAACGCGGCAAAAACTCTAAGAAAATTTTATTCGTTCCGCCGTACGTGTCTCGAATCGAAATCACTTTCGACCCCGGCGACAAATACGTAAACAACGTATTGCTGATCGCCGCCATCCCCGTCGAAAAGCTCGTCGCCGCCTCCGCGCCTTCGAGCAATCGCACTTTCTCCTCGAACACTTCCACCGTCGGATTCGTATTTCTGCCGTAAATATGGCCTTTCTTCTTATTCAACGCGACATCGTACCAGTCGTCGATATCTTTGTAGCCGAACGAAACGCTGTGCACGACCGGCACTTGCGTCGCTCCCTGCAACAAATATTCGTCTTCCCCCGCCCAAACGGAACGCGTCCCCGCTTTCGCTTCCCTCATCTTCATCATCCTCCCTCATTTAATTTCGCGAGCGCATACGCCGCAATCGCCGTATCTTGCGCTCCCGTCCCCGTCAAATCACACACCGTGATTTGACTCGCAGCGGTTCGCCCTTCCGCCTGCCCCGCCGCTACCGCGCCCAACTCCGTCACCGGCTCGCTCGCCGGCACCGTGCCGCTCGCAATCGCGTGATGCAGCTCGCCGAGCCGCGCGCATTGGCTCTTCACGTCGCAAACGAGCACATCCGCCTCCGCGAGAATCCGCGGATCGAGCTCGTTTTTCTCCTCCGCATCCGAGCCCATCGCCGTAATGTGCAGCCCCGGATGCAGCCATTCCGCCCGCACAACCGGCGACTTCGCCGGCGTCGTCGTCACGACGACTTCACTGCCGCGCACGACTTGTTCGGCATCCTCGCAAATCGTCACTTCCACGCCGAGCTCCCGGCCCATTTCCGCCGCGAACGACTCGATTCGATTACGCGTCGGGGCATACACGAGCATTTTTTTAAAATGCCGTTCCAGCATCAACGCTTTCATTTGTTGTCTCGCTTGCGTACCCGCCCCGATCACCCCGACGGCTCTTACGTGTTCCGGTGCTAAATACCGCGCAGCAACGGCACCAGCCGCGGCCGTCCGTACGTCCGTCAAAAACCCGTTGTCCGCCAAAACCGCCCGCGGAACACCGGTAGTCGCGTCAATGATCACCATCAATCCGCTTCCGCTCGGTAATCCGAGCTTATGATTGTCGAAAAACCCGGACGACACCTTGACCGCAAACACGTCTTCCCCGTGAATGTAGGCGGACTTTACGTCAACCTCGCCGTTGTGATCGCGAATGTCGATCCGCATGATCGGCGGCATCATCACCGCGCCGCTTGCCAACTTGCAAAACGCCTGCTCGACGACATTCACTGCTTCCGGCGTCAACGATACCTTGCGGCGGATCGCTTTCTCGTCAAACACTTTCATGGGCATGACCGTCCTCCGTGTACGTCGTGAACAATTCCCGCGGATAGTTCGCAAGCGTTTCGCATCCGTTCTCGGTAATGACGATCGTTTCGCTGATCTCGATGCCGCAATCGTCCTGCCAAATCCCCGGGATGAAATGAAACGTCATGTTCGGCTGAAAGACGGTGTCGTCCCCTTCGCGGATGCTCGCCGTATGTTCGCCCCAATCCGGCGGGTAGCTCAGTCCGACAGAATACCCGAGGCGGTCGTGTTTCTCGATTCCGTGTTTCGCGATCACATTTCGCCAAACGGCGGCCGCTTCTGAGCACGTAACACCGGGCTTGATCATCTGCAGTACTTCATGGATGCCTTCTTTCACCGTTTCCGTAATCGTCCTTTCCCTCTCGTTCGGCATGCCGATCTTCACCGTTCTCGCCAGTGGAGCGTGATACCTGCGGTAACAGCCGGCCAACTCCAGAATGACGAGGTCGTTTTCACCGTAACGGCTGTCCGTCCACGTCAAATGCGGCGCCGACGTTTTCACCCCTGACGGCATGAGCGGAACGATCGCTGGGTAATCTCCTCCGAACTGTTCCGTTCCTGACAACTGCGCGTGGTAAATTTTCGCGACGACTTCGTTTTCGCGCTCGCCGGCGCGAATCGCTTTCACACCGGTATCCATCGCCTTTTCTACGATTCTCGCGGCATTTCGCATATAGGCTATTTCCTTGTGCGATTTGATCATACGCACTTCATTGACAAGCGTCGTCGTATCGAGGATCCGGGCGTCCGGGATTCCGATTTTGATTTGTTCATAGCAGCGCCCGGTGAAATAATAATTGTCCATTTCGAACCCGATTCGATCGCGATGGCGTCCCCAGCTTCGCAAAATTCCCGTAACGAAGTCCATCGGATGCTTGATCTTCGACTGCACGTAATCGTCCGGATAATAAATGATGTGATGTTCGTCCAGCCACGTCGTCAATTTCGCCCCGTTCGCGTCCTGACGCCTGCCGATCCAATACGGCTGGTGCTCTTCTTTCAACACGACCAACAACTGATGAACGTAAAACGACCATGCGTCATAACCAGACAAATAATTCATGTTCGATGGATTCGTAATGCAGAGGACATCTACGCCCTTCGTCTCCATTGCCCCTTTTACTTTCTCCAATCGCGCGGCGTACTCCGCCAGGTCAAACGGCAACACCATCTCTAAAGCCTCCTTCAAACAGCCTGTCGTCGTGATTACAGGCGGCAGCTGTCTCTCTATAAGTGGATGTGGTTTCATCATACGTATCCGCTCTATTCGGAGACAATCATCAAATTGTATGAAATCGGCGCCGTTGTTTTATCCAGTTTTCACAATTGACGTAAAATAATTACTATTCTATGTTAATGTTATAATGAAGGAGTGATTTTCGTGGTTCCGATCCAACAAGTTTGGGAAGCGAGACGGCGTATCGGCACACTCGTTCGTAAGACTTCATTCCGTGAATGCCCGTTTCTTTCCGAGCCATCGAAAGGACGGGTTTCTTTAAAAATGGAAACCGAACAACCGACCGGAGCCTTTAAAATTCGCGGAGCAGCCAATAAAATTTTAAGCTTGTCCGACGAAGAACAGGCGCGCGGCGTCGTTGCATATTCGACCGGCAACCACGGGCTTGCCGTGGCGTATGTCGCCAGCCAATTAGGGATTGATGCGCACATTTGCGTTTCAAATCGAGTGCCGCGAGCGAAAGCCGAGGCGATCCGCAAATTTGGCGGAAAACTGGAAATTTACGGCGACAGCCAGGATGATGCCGGCCGGCGGGCACGCGAATTGCGGGATCATGAAGGATTAACGGTGATCGAGCCGTTTGACGATCCGCACGTGATCGCCGGTCAAGGTACAATTGGACTGGAGTTGTTGGAAGAAGCGCCGGACATTGATACTGTATTCGTCCCTCTATCAGGAGGAGGATTGATCAGCGGCATCGCGCTTTCCGTGAAAGCGAACAACCCAAACGTGCGCATTGTCGGCTTGTCGATGGAACGCGGAGCCGTCATGCATGAAAGTTTGAAAGCCGGCCGGCCGGTTGAAATCGCTGAAGTTGAGACGCTGGCTGACAGCTTGCTCGGCGGAATTGGACGTGACAATCGGTACACGTTTGCGATGGTGAAGCAGTACGTCGATGAGACGTACCTCGTCAGTGAAGCGGCGATTGCCGACGGGATGAAGTTTTTGATGAAACGGCATCGGATCGTGGCTGAAGGCGCCGCGGCGATCGGCGTCGGCGCTTTGCTGCATCAGACGGTGCCGGCAACCGGAAAGCACGCGGCAGTCATCGTCAGCGGAAAAAATGTCGATCCCGCCGCCTATTTTAAAGTGGTGAACGATGTAAGTTGAGGTGAAAACCGATGTTGACAGTTGCGGACGTACTAGCAATGGAGTTGATGGAACAGGCTGCGGTGAAAAGCGCTCGGGACGATTTGGTGAACCGGCCGGTCGAGGGCGTCTCGGTGATCGAACTTCCGGTTGAAGATTTCGTGAAAAAAAACGAGCTCGTATTGACGACCGGCATTGGCTGCGATGACCGCCAAGAACTGCAAAAATACGTCGAAGATGTCGAAGCCTCCGAAGCGGCAGGTTTATGCGTTGCTGTCGGCCGTCACATTCCGGAAATTCCCCCATCCGTCATCGACTATTGCGACGACCGTCATTTTCCGATCATCGAAATCCCTTGGAAGTTAAGGTTCGCCGACATCACCCAGCAGGTTTTGCAAGAGCTGAGCAAAAGAAGACAGCTCGCGGCCCAGCAATCGGAAAAAACGCAGCAGCAATTGCTCAATTTGATTTTGCACGGGGGTGATTTGACATCAATCAGCCAATATATTTTGGAACAAACGAAAAAACCCGCAGTCATCATCGACGAATACGGCAGCGTGCAAGGCATGAGCCGCGGGTCGGAACAGTTGCTCGAACAGTGGCGTGCGCAAGCAGCGAATGATGAAACCGAATCGATCCGAAAAATCCCGATTCGATCCGCCAGTCATGTACAAGGAATCATTTTATTTCCGGCAGCAGACCGGCATTTAGACGGCGGACAAGAGGATTGGCTCCTAGAGCATGCATCTACGGCAGCCGCTTTATGGTTTCTTCGTGAAAACGCCGTAAAGGAAACGGAGTGGCGCATGCGCGGAGACTTTGTTTGGAGTTTGACAAAAGGTGATTACGATAATCTCGAAGCGGCGGAAGCGCGGGCGAAAGCGAACCAATTTAACCTTCGGCTCTCTTATGTGTGCCTGCTCGGGAAGTGTGAAATCGATCTTGGCGACCCTGCGGCCGAAATGAAAATGAGACAAACTGTCACTATGCTGCAGCAATTGCAAGACCGCATCGATTTGCGGATCATGGCCACTTACAAAACGCCGTGGATCGTCGTATTTCTTGAAGGAGACCAGGAATCAGCGCTGGAAAACGCGCGGAAGTTGTTTAAAGCGTTTGATGAAGCTCCGCAAATGATAAGCAGAATGACGATCTCCTGGGGAATCGGGGAAAATCGCGCCGGTGTCGGCACATTCAGAGAAAGTTATGAGTCTGCGCAATCCGCGCTGGACATCGGTATGCGGTTGAAAGGACCGGGATTTCGAACGGCTTACGGGGACATTCCGATGTACAGGGCGTTGGCGTTGCTCGCGCAAAACGAAGAGATTCGTAAACTGACGGAAGACGTCATCGGAAAACTGATCCGTTATCAACAAGAAAAAAGGATCAACATGCTGCAAACGGCTCGATCGTATATCCAGCATAAAGGAAACATTAGCAAAACCGCGCGGGCGCTTCATCTGCACCGGCAATCGCTCGTCTATCGGCTGCAAAAAATCGAAACCTTGACGCAAAAATCTTTCGACAATCCCGATGATGTTTTTTTGATTGATCTTTGCATGAAGATTTGGGAGGCTGGAATGAGCGGCTCGTCGACGGTTCCGCCCGAATAAAACCTTTTTTGCAAAAAAAAGAAAAGTTTAGTATAGTAAGCATAAGCGATCACGCATTTTGATTTTTCCGAATCTTATGCTGATTCCACATCCCAGGGAGTGGTTCGTTGAAAACTTCAACAGAGCGAATGATGACAAGAATCAAATCGATTTACTTGTTCATTCGTGATAACGGCACGGTAACAACGTTGGATCTTGTTGAAGAATTTGGCATCACCCAGAGAACGGTACAGCGAGATTTAAACATTTTGGAGTATAACGAATTAATCGAGAGTCCGAGCCGCGGAAAATGGACAACAACCGGAAAACGCGTGAAAATTTCCCGGTAAAAAGAACGACAGCGCAGAAAAACACCCCGTATGATCGAGGTGTTTTTCTCGTGGGCATTTCATTTCAGCAACGCCGTCATGTCATCTTGCAAGTTTTCCTTCTCCGCCGTTTTGACGATCACTTTCTCGTCCAACCATAATTCGATTCCTTCGATGGACAAATATTTCGAACCGTCTCCGATGATTTTTTCCCAAAATCCTTCGGACAGCTTTAAACCGATCACTCTCTTCTCTTTTTCTTCGACGACGAGATCTTTGATTTTGCCGATTTTTTCTCCCTCTTCATCTTCCACCGGCAAGTCGAGCAAGAATAAGCAGGAAAGACTGTCATCCCTTTCCGCAGGGCTTTCCTTCTCGCTTCCTTTCATCGTGACCGCTTTCTCGGTCATCCGATCGATTTGCGCGGCGGGGATGAAAAAAGTTTGCTTTTCGGAATCGAACATTTGATTCGCGCCGAGTCGGATGCCAGGCGTCGCATTCCATTGCGACGTATTACGGGGGCCGCCGGCAGCGATCGAATCAAGCACCCGTTGTTCTTCTTGCAACGTTTTCGTCTCGTCGGTCGGTTTATCAATTTCGTATGTTAAATAGGTGATGCTCAGTTCGTTACGATCAAACAATAAATCTTTCACCTTTGCCTTCTCTTCGTCGTTGTCGACGTGGACGATGGTTTTGCCAAGAATATCTTTTCCTAACACAATCATCGTTTTCCCTCCTTAGCCTGAGGCAGGTAATTTCGTCTTACAAAAGGAATTACCCTAATCTCAGAATCAAAAACATTACGCTCAAACGTTAAATTCTGTTTTCGTCGAAATATGGTGTATACTCATCTGAAGGAGGGATTTCCATGCGTACGAAAGTCGGTTTATTAGCCACGGCACGCAAAAAACAGGCCCATCCCGCACCGGTCACGGACTTTTACACAAGTCCGCTGTTTCGCAAATCGGTCGCTTACGCATTTCAAAATTACGATAAAATTTATTTTTATAATGCCAAAGACGGGTTATTGCTCCCAGAAACGATCATGGAACCCTACGACGTCTCGATCAAAACCTTTACGATTGAAGAGAAACGAATTTGGGCAAAAAGCGTGATCGATGAATTGCGTGCGCATGAACATCCGAATAAGGTAAGCATTTACTTGCACGGCGGCTATGTATACCGGAAGGTTCTTCAACCGGAGTTGAGAAAATACGGGTTCCCTTTTGAAGTCCCGTTGGAAGGGCTCAGCATCGGTCAACAGCTCGCCTGGTATGACGAGCAGCTTTCCTAAGAGCCGCCTTAACACTACGCATACAACGCGAAAGAGAATCCTCAGCGGGATTCTCTTTTTTTTCGGCGCAGCACCGAGAAGCGGTTTCCTAAGATTTGCCCGGCTAGATTGGAACGGTAGGCGAGCCATAAATAGCAGGAACCGCCGGCGGCAACACCGACAACCGTCGTTTCCGCCGCACGCAAATAGCTTTCCCCGCGAATGGGCCAGGTGACGAGCACAACAACGACCGCCATAATGACCGAAAACGACAAGATAAGCAAGCCTCTTTTGAACACGAACCCGAAACGATACTGCAAAAACGTACGGATGACGAAAACATTAAGCAGCACAGAACAAAGGAAACCGATGTCGGTCGCCGCCACAGCGCCAAGACCATGCCAGCGGGCAATGAGCGGAACGTTCAACATCATTTTAACGAGCAACCCGACGAGCAAACTGAAAACGGCAAACTTTTGCCGGTTAATGCCTTGGAGAATGGCCGAAGTTATTGAAAACAAGGCAAACAGCAAGGCGGTAGGCGCATACCACCGTAAAATCGCTGCACCGACTTCCCCATTTTCAAGACCGTATAACGAACCGTATACCGGGTGAGCGAGAACGGAAAGTCCGACCGCCGCCGGAATGGTTAAAAAGAGTACGATTTGAAACGCCTGCGTCATTTGGTGATGCAAAGCGGCCGTTTTTCCTGATGTGTACGAATTCGTGATCGTCGGAACGAGCGTGACTGCCAACGCCGTTGAAAGCGAAACGGGAATCATGACCAGCTTTTGCACCGCTTGGTTTAGGTTCGCAAAGATGATCTCCGCCTCAGGCTGCGTCATTCCGGCGGCCATCAACGTTTCGTTCACCGTAAATTGATCGACAAGCAAATAAAATGGAATCGCAAGTCCAACAACGACGAAAGGAATCGCATAAGTGATCAGTTCCTTGTACATGACGGTTAGCGGCAAGTTAGAATGATACGTGCCGGCAGCCAACTGCCGGTCAAGATGCGGCTTTCTCTTGATCCAATACGTGATCAGCACCGCAAGGCCGCCCAACGCACCAACGAAAGCCGCGAATGTGGCCGCCGCTACTGCTGCTACGTAACTTGCATGAAAAATTTTTAAAGCAACGAACGCGCCGATGAGAATGAATAGAATGCGCACAATCTGCTCGATGACTTGCGATGCTGCAGTCGGTCCCATCGACTGAAAGCCTTGAAAATAGCCGCGAATGACGCTCATGACAGGGACGACGAGCAGCGCCGTCGCTACCAATCGAATGACAAGTACGACGTCAGCAATCGTATTGCCGTCCTTCGCATTCGGATCAATGACGCCGTGGGCGATCGGTTCAGCCAGAAAGAATAACGTGAGAAAGGCTGCGAATCCAGTAGCGCTCATTAAAACAAGACCGGAGCGAAACAACCGCCTCCCCGTTTCGTAATCGCCGAGCGAATTATATTTGGACACAAATTTGGAGACCGCCATCGGCACCCCGAGCGTCGCCATGCTCAAAATGATCGCGTACGGCGTATAAGCGTAGCCGTACAACGCCAGTCCTCTTTTGTCGACGAGCGCTTCGAACGGAATGACGAAGATCAATCCGAGGAACTTCGAGAAAAAAACGGCCGCGGATAAAATAAGCGTCCCGCGGAGCAACCGAGATTGTGACATGCCCTTCTCCCCATCAACTCAATCGAATTCCGATATCCGTTGCCGGACAACGTTCTTTCCTTATTGTAGTGAACTTTGCCGCCGAGAACAACTTCATCGCCGTTCGCTGTACAACACCATCGCCGAAAAGCTGCAAACAACCGCCCCGCTCTCTTCGTCGGCGGCCGCCGCCACGCCGTATTTAACATCCTTGACGAGATTTTCCGGAACCTCCGCCAAAAACGCGTTCAATTCTTCCTCAAGATCAGCTTCATGTTCAGCGTCGAACAGTTTCACTTTTAACAATAAAAGACACCTCCGGGTACGTGTTTCGCCCGGAGGCCGCCGATTTCCTGCTTTTTTTTTATGAAGTCGAAACTTCGCCTTCCCACTCGAGCATGCCGCCGGACATGTTTTTGACACGGTAGCCTTGGCCTTGCAAGAATTCCGTCACCCGTCCGCTGCGGTTTCCCGATCGGCAGACGAGAATGTGTTCGGTTGCTTTGTCGAGTTCATCAAGCTTGTCGGGAATTTCCCCCATCGGAATATGTTTCGCTTCAGGAATTTTTCCAGCCGCCACTTCCTCATCTTCACGAACGTCAATGATCGACACCTTCTTACCTGCGCGAAGCAACTCCCTCACTTCATTCGGAGTAATCTCCTGAATCGCCATACGATGCGTCCCTCCTCTGAAACGTCATTTTCACCTTTTTCTGAAGGATTGTCAAGCAGAATCACACGAACGTTCCAATGCACTTGCTATAATGAGGACAGCCTATTGCAAATGAGGGAGAGCCATGTTCCGTCCGTCCACGACCGTCTTTCACATTTTAATCGTCATCTCCGTCGTTCACCTGCTGAACGATGCGATTTCTGCCCTCATTCCGGCCATGTTTCCGATCCTTGAGCAAACGTTGTCGCTTTCCTACACCGACCTCGGACTCATCGCTTTCGCCGCCAACATGACCTCTTCGATCATGCAGCCCGTCGTCGGCTGGCTCACCGATCACAGACCATCGCCGTACGCCTTGCCGGCCGGCCTCGTTTTCACGATGCTCGGCATTGTCGGCCTAGCCTTTGCCCCCTCGTTCCCGATCGTCATCATCGCCGTCGTCTTCGCCGGGATCGGCTCCGCCGTCTTCCATCCGGAAGGCTCAAGAGTCGCCTACATGGCCGCCGGCGCACGACGCGGTTTCGCCCAATCCGTCTATCAAGTCGGCGGAAACGCCGGCCAATCGCTCGCTCCGATCATCACCGCCCTAGTTCTCGTCCCGCTCGGCCAAGTCGGCGCGCTCTGGTTCACGATCCCCGCCGCGACCGCCGTGCTTTTGCTGATTTACGTCGCCCGATGGTATGCATCTGAACTATCGCGCACCGCTTCGCCGCCGCCGGCATCACGCAACGGGAAGGAACGATCCGAGCGAAACAAGAAGGTCGCCTTCGCCGTCAGCCTGCTCATCTTTTTCGTCTTTGCGCAGTCTTGGTACCGTGCCGGGATCACGAATTTCTATGCCTTTTACGCGATCGAGCAATACGAATTCACGATCGGACGCGCCGAAATTTACGTCTTCGTCTTCCTCGCTTTTGCAACGCTCGGTACGTTCATCGGCGGTCCGTTGTCCGATAAAATCGGCAAACGGAGCGTCCTGTTTCTCTCAATGGCCGGCGCCGCTCCATTCAGCTTGTTGCTTCCGCACGTCGATTCCTTATTGGCGCTTCCTGTTTTAGCCGTCACCGGCTTGATTTTGCTGACGAACATTTCCGTTTCGGTCGTCTACGCTCAAGAACTGCTCCCGGGAAAAATCGGCACCGCCTCCGGCTTAATCGTCGGCCTCGCCTTCGGTCTCGGCGCGATCGGTTCCATTGCCATCGGCCGTTTTGCCGACGCCTTCGGCATCGGGCCGACGATGACCGCCGTTTCTTTCCTGCCGCTGCTCGGCATCTTCGCCTTGTTTTTGCCAAAAGAAGAAGATTTCAGCTGACACAACGGATCGATCGAGGCGGAATG